>CAVDMD010000001.1:0-43251 GCA_963609975.1 bacterium
CATTGTACAGTTCCAGCATTTTCTCCTTGTCGTTAAACAGAGTCCTGAACATACCATCCTTAAATTCTCTGTTTACTTTAGCTTTTTCAGCTTCCATTCATTTAACCTCCAATTATTTTTTCATCTTCCTAAAACCACTTTGTAGCTATATATTACTCCCGCAGATATACCCTGTCAATACTTTTTTGTTATATTTTAGGCTATATATTTTCATATTCCCAAAACAATGTAAAAATTACATCAAAATCGCACCTTTTTCACGCTGTTTCACATACCCGGTATTCCTTATATCTGTTACAATCACTGCCTTGCAGCCCTTTGATATGATTTATAGCCAACGCAAAAAACTTCTGACAAAGACACTATTCTCTGATTTCGGGCATACTAAAAGACGACCTTATGGCCGTCCTGATTAAATCTTTTCTGCGCTCCGGCTGTTTTTGGATCGCTCCGCCGCTTCCTCGCGGCTTATCTCACCCTCCATGGCAAGTTTCATAAGGGCGTCGTCCATAAGTATGCTTCCGCCCTGTCTGTTCATGGTGATAAAGTTTTCTATCTGAGGGGTTTTGCCCTCTCTGACAAGGGTTCTGATAGCATCGTTTACAACCATCACCTCGCAGACTGCCGCTCTGCCGCCTGAAAGCCTTGGCACAAGCTGCTGTGAAATCACCACTCTAAGTGTTGCGGAAAGCTGCATACGTATCTGTTTTTGCTTGCCCTCCGGAAACACGCTGATGATTCTGTCTATGGAATCCGCCGCCGAATTGGTATGCAGGGTTGCAAAGACCAGGTGCCCTGTTTCGGCTGCCGTAAGAGCCGCTTCAATAGTGTCAAGATCACGCATTTCTCCTATGAGGATTATATCCGGATCCTCTCTTAGTACTGCGCGCAGCCCGTCAGCATAGCTTGCAGTGTCTCTGCCTATCTCGCGCTGGTTTATAACGCATTTGTCAGGTATGTGCACATATTCCACCGGATCCTCCAGTGTGATTATATGCTCAGCTCTGGTATGGTTGATTCTGCTTAATACAGCTGCAAGGGTCGTGGACTTTCCTGAACCTGTTTCACCTGTCACAAGGATTAAGCCGTTGCTGTATTTAGGGAGCAGCTCTACCGCCTCCGGAAGCCTGAGCTCCTCTATTTCGGGAATACGGCAGCTCAATATTCTGATTGCCGCAGATACTGCTCCGTTGGATCTGAAAATGTTGAGTCTGGTTCTTGCTCCGCATTCAAAAGTCAATGCCATATCAAGCTCGCCTATATCCTCTATCAGCGCATAGTTTTTGCCTGCAAGCTTTCTTAATGCTTCCTCACACTCGTCTGCAGATATAATTCTGTCGTCAAGGGTTGTTATCTGTCCGTCTATACGGCATCTGACAGGTCTTCCCGAAACTATGTGAATATCAGAGGCATTCATTGTCTGCGCTCTGTTTACCATACTGTTTATATCCATATATTCTACTCCTGTTATTCTGCTGTCGAATTGATGGCTCTGAGAGCTTCCTCGACCGTTGTGATGCCCTCAATCACCAGAGCGCTGCAGGCTTCTTTCATTGTTCTGAAATTTCCCGCCTCTGCTTCTTCTAAAAGAGCTTCCTCAGATACTCCCTCTGAAATCATGCGGCGCATTTTTTTGGTAAGAGTCAGTATCTCAAACACCGCCTGTCTTCCCATATAGCCCGAATGATGACACTCAGGGCAACCCTCGCCCTTGTAAAATTTAATGCCGTTCTTCTGTGAAATTCCCAGAAGTCTTTTTTCCTCGTCTGTCGGGACATATGAAGTCCTGCAGTGAGGGCATATTTTTCTTACAAGGCGCTGTGATATTACTCCTTTGAGGGCACTTGAAATCATATATGGCTCTACTCCTATATCCATAAGCCTGTGTACTGCAGATATCGAGTCGTTGGTGTGAAGTGTTGACAGCACCAGATGACCTGTAATCGCAGCTCTTGCGACTATGGCGGCTGTTTCGCTGTCTCTGATCTCTCCAACCCCGATAATATCGGGATCCTGACGCAGTATCGCCATAAGTCCGTTTGCAAAAGTCATTCCTGTTTTTTCGTTAATCTGGCATTGATTGACTCCTCTGATATCGTATTCAACCGGATCCTCTAAAGTGACAATGTTGATTTCTTCTCCTGCAAGCTCCGAAAGCATTGCACACATTGTCGTGGATTTGCCCGATCCTGTCGGGCCTACAAGAAGTATAATGCCGTTACTGTTCTGAAGCAGTGCGTCATACTTTGCCTCGTCGTCTCCTCCAAGGCCTATGGTTTTTTTGGAGATTTCACCGGATGATTTGTCGAGAAGTCTTAAAACGACTTTTTCACCGTATACCATAGGCATTACCGACATACGGATATCTATGCTGCGGTCTTTGACTGTTACCATAGCGTGACCGTCCTGCGGTGTTTTGCGCTCCGAAATGTTCATGCCGCCCATGATTTTGAGTCTTGATATAACTGTGGCCTGCAGATCGGATGGAACCGTAAGCATCTTGTGAAGATGCCCGTCTATTCTCATTCTTACAAACACTTCTTCTCTCTGAGGCTCTATGTGAATATCGCTGGCACGCTCTAAAAACGCTCTCTCTATTATAGAGTTTACAAACCTGATGGTCGGCGCTTTGTTGATGTCCTCGTCAGCGGCTTCCTCTCTCCTTGCGGGCAGTATGTCGGCGGTGGTCATTTCGCGCTTCATATCCTCTATGGCACGCGCTGTGCCCTCACTGCCATAAAGAGCAGCTATTGCCTGCTCTATAGCTTTTTTGGCTGCTATCACAGGTATGACTTTTTTGCCGGAGATTTTTTTGACTGCCTCCTGTGCAATAAAATCAAGAGGGTCGCTCATCGCTATGTAAAGGCTGTCATCAGCCAGCCTGACAGGAACTATGCAAAGCTCCTTTGCTACTTTGCGCGGTACAAACCGTGTCAGCTCCACAGGAATAGACACCGTTGTAAGATCCATATAATCTATACCCAGCTGCATCTGCAGCGCTTCTATAAGTTCGGCGTTTGTGATGAAATTGTATTCAAGGAGTATGTCCCCAAGCCTTTGTTTTGTCTGTTTCTGAAGCTTCAGTGCAGCTTCAAGCTGCTCATCACTTATTATACCTGATGATTTGAGAAGCTCTCCCAACCTGATATATGCCATAAATGTCACCTCCCTGATGTGTTTTTATCAATAGTATATTTGCAGTTCTTTATCATAACAAAAAAACTGACCGCACTATAAAATAATATGCAGTCAGTCAGGCATACCCGAAGGCTTAGCCACTAAACTTTGCGTCCCCGCATTTCTGCGGGTTTGCCGATGTTAATTGAATCTATATAAATCTTTGTATTACAGCTGTCTGCTGTTTTAAGTATCTGTTGGGGCTCTTTTGCTGAGATCTTCATGATATGTTCACAGGCTCTCATTTGCAATGCCTTTTTACCCCTCTGTTATGTTTAGAGTATAGTACAGGCGAATCATTTTTTCAATAGATTTATGTAAGTTTTTGTTCACAGGCAGGCTACCCCACCCTAAGCTACCTGAAAACCGGCTCCGACAGCAGCAGTTTTTCGTATTCGCCTGCAGGAACAGGTTTTGAAAAATAGTATCCCTGCATAATTTCACAGCCAAAATCAAGAAGCACATCCGCCTGCTGTTTGGTTTCAACACCCTCCGCTATAACTTTAAGCCCCAGCTCTTTTGCCATGCGGATTACAGAGGATATGACGATTTCACTGCGTCTGGTATTCTCTCCCGCAAGGAATTTCATATCCAGTTTTAATATGTCAATTTCAATGTCTTTCAGCATATTGAGTGAGGAATATGCCGAACCGAAATCGTCCATTTCAACGATAAATCCCTCACTGCGCATTTTTTTTACAACCTCAATCAGCTGCTCAGGTCTGTCCGTGTATGCGCTTTCGGTAATTTCAAACCGGATACTTCCTGTCGGCACATTGTTGCGTTCAAGAATATTTTTGAGGCTCTGAACAAAATTATGGTTGTGAACGTAATTTCTCGACAGATTACCTGACACTGCAATGTGCCTGTCCGGCATCATATCCATCCATTTTCGAATATAACGGCATACTTTTTCAATCATATGTTTGTCTATTTCGCCGATTCGGTTGCTGTTTTCGAGAATCGGAATAAATGATGCAGCCGTCAGCAGCCCTTTTTGATAGTGTCTCCATCGTGTAAGAGCCTCTGCACCCAACATCTCTCCTGTTCTGTAATTGATCTGCGGCTGAAACCATACTTCAAATTCATCATCTCTGATTGCCCTGTCAACATCATTAAGCAGTTCCTGCTGTTTAATCTCAGCCTCCATAGTGCCTTTCTGATAATAGACAAATGTCCTGTCGTGCTTGCCTTTGGCGGACTGCAGCGCCAAAAGAGCCTTGCAGCTCATATCAAACGAGTCACAGCCCGGCTCACACAAATCATATATACCCATGTGTATCGTCAGTGGAATATTAAGTTCATAGTTTTTGAATGCCTCATGGCAGGCATGGGAATAATATTCAGGCGGCGGTGAGCCTTCCGGACAAAACCGCACAAAATGATCCGCATTAAGATGTGCGGCAAAACAGTCGCCTGAATTATATTTCTTCATAAACTGACCAAGATCGCGCAAAACTCTGTCTCCGACGGAATATCCGTAAACTCCGTTAATATTTCTGAAATGATCGATATTATATCTTTGTATGCGGAATTTTTTGCCGGGGTTGTTTTTAATCCATTCCATAGCACGCCTGTGAAAACCTGCAGAGTTATACAGTCCGGTCAAAGAATCTGTTTCACTTGCAACTATTTCGGAAATATCCTCACAGGTGAGAATAACAAGGTCTTTTTGGTCATCATAATATTCATAACACAGTTTTTTGAATAAAGAACCGCTTTCATCATCTATGAACTGTATGTTTACATTGTATGTTTTTTGTGCTTCCATACTGTTTCTGACCACATCAAGCGCAACTTTGTCCCCGATGGAGAACCGGACTTTTTTTTCGATGCTCTGCATAAACCGCCCCATATTATATGAATATGATGTGTTCAGGCTGTCAATGTAAGGAGCCATTCTGCCTGTGCAGCTGTCGTTTATTGGGATAATCTCATCTGTATCAAGATCAACCAGAACCACTCCGTCAAAATGATCAAGCAGAAGCCGTTTTAGTACTTTGGATTCATCAACTCGCTGCGCAGCTTTGGTGCGGGAATTTAGCATGAAAAGACCTCCTCTCTACTACTATGAATGAAAAAAGCTCACTCCGCACAGACAATCATCCCGCGAAGCACCCCCCCCCAATTTCAAATATGTTTCATGCATATCAAGCCTCTTTTGAAATTTAATACCGGTTTCTCTCACATTACAAACACTGTGTAACAGGCCGAACGGTTTGTTAAGTTTAGCATTATTATTGAAAAAAGTCAATGAATCAGAAATCTGATCTCTGCAGACTACTCAAGTAAAAGCTCATGCTCCTCATGATGAGCACGGCAGTTATATATGACTGTGTATCCTCCGTCAGAAGCAGCGTCTACCGCATAAGTGCCTGCCTGAAGCACAGCTGTCCTGTCGCTTATCGGGAATTTTACGGTTTTAAAATCGTATGCAACTGTACCGTTAAAATATGGTACACGACTGTTATCAAGATATTCCCCTGTTTCCTGATAGTTAACCTGGAGTTCTGCATAGTAGGCCCTCACATTTGCTTTGTCGGCAGACACTTTAGCTTTGTGGAGTGATTTAGAAAACGCAGGAACAGAAACAGCGACAAGCGCCACTAAAACCCCAATGGCAACTATCATTTCTATGACTGTAAAACCCTTTTTGTTCTTCATTTCGGGCCACTACCCCCCCCCTATTTTTCTTTCTGTAATATTCTCTTTTTTCTTCGTACATTTTTTCATCCATACGCGTCAGGAATGTGTCAGCATTATCATTCTCTCTGAGCTTTGTCATTCCCATGGAAACACTTAGCGCAAAAGGAGCCTTCTCTGACATATTAAAGGATTTAATGTTTTTTTGTATGTCAGACAAAGTGTCATCGGCAATCTGCTGCGACACCCCTGACAGCAGCACTACAAATTCATCTCCCGCATAGCGTATAGGTATTCCTCCGCCCGGAACAGAATTGAAAATTATATCTCCCACAGTGCTGATAGCCTTGTCGCCTATACTGTGTCCAAATTTATCATTTATCGTCTTCAGGTCATTTATGTCTATCATTATTCCGTATAGGGAGTCTGTGCTCCTGATTTTTCTGTCTGCGAGAATCCTGTTCAGAAAATTCCGGTTGTAAAGTCCCGAAAGCGTATCGCTCATCATATTTTCCGTGTCTGCCTGCATCTGGACAAATATCATCGCAATTGCAACGGATAGCCACGATGTTGTTATCCCATACCAGATAAACTGGGCAATCACTCCTGCAAGGCACGGTGCGATGAAAAACTGAACCGGGAAAAAAGACAAATGCAAAGCTTGTCCTCCGGACATCGCAACAAGAGCAATACTGCAGGCAAAATAAATTAAAAGTGTTACATACCCCAAAGCGACATAGGCCCCTCTGTAATACAGATTCTCATCGGACACACCAAACAGAAAACCTGTGCCAAACAAGTTGTACATAATAGCGATAATTTCTATAAGCCACGGAATCATAATGATTTTAATTTTTTGCAGTGTCTTATTGCAGTTTTTATAAACATGAAGGTCTACATAAATACACCAGAGAAACCCTATGCTTACTGTCCCGAGGAACGAAAGACTGTTGGTGGCATAATTAACTATGTATCCGCCGGATATATCTTTCCCGTCTACCAGAAAAGCAGCTGTCTCGACTATTGCTCCAAGCAGTGTGATAACCGCCATCAGATTATATATCCTGTCATCCTGATGAATATTCTTCCCGTTTTTTCTTCTGTATCTCAGCAGAAAAAACATCAGCAAAACAACTGTCACATTTACAACTAATACCTCTTCTATAACTCCCATAGTCTCCCCTCCTGTTTATTTGCCTAAGCTATTCAAAGCCTTCTGTCTCTCCGTCCCCTTATACCAGCTTATCAGCTCATGCTCAGGCATAGGCTTTGCAAAGTAAAATCCCTGAATTATACTGATGTTGCAGTCAAGCACGACTTCAGCCATTTCTGCGGTTTCCACGCCCTCTGCAATGATAAAGCATCCGGTCTGATGCAGTATAGACACAAGTGAATCTCTAACTAATTTTCTGTGATATTCTCCTTTATTCATTTGAAGCACAAGGCTTCTGTCAATTTTTATGCCATCAAGCGTCATATCTATAACTCTTGAAAAGTTTGAATATCCGATGCCGAAATCGTCCAGCATAAAACGATAGCCTTTTGATGTAAGTTCACACAAGGCATCGGCAAGCGGCTCGCCTTTTTCCTCCATATCACGCTCTGTAATCTCAAATCGTATCCGTTCCGGCGGTATGTCGTAATTTTTCATAATGTCCTGCAGATTTCCAAAAAATTCTTTGCTGATAATCTGTCTCACAGGCACATTGACACTGACTTTCTCCATTTCCAAAATCCTGCCCGTTGCAAAAAAACGGCAGACATTCTCAACTACAAACAGTGTGATTTCATTGATCAGCCCGCTTTCCTCAGCAATCGGAATAAACTCATTCGATGAAATCATTTTCCCGTTTCTGTCATACATTCGTATCAGGGCTTCTGCCGACTCAAATTTTCCTGACTGATGATAATACACAGGCTGATACCAGACTTCAAACCGGTCTTCTTTAATAGCTTCTCTCGTCAGTTCAAGGATGTACTCTCTCCTTTTTTGTTTCATTACGAGAGTTTCGTCAAATGAAACTATGCTAAGCTCCCTGGTTGAAGAATAAATTATGGCTTCGTTTATGTATCTCCTCACATCATCGAACGCCCAGTGCTGCCCTTTATATATAAAATCGATTACAGTAAATTTTATCGGTATGAACATACCCTCTACATACCACTTTCTGTTCATCATACTCTCAACCCCCTGCAGTCTGTCTGCATTAAGAGATATCTCCGCGCCTGAAAAAAGAATTATAAATTCGTCATCCGCATAGCGAAAGGCTTTGCTGCTTGCAGAAATATGCTGAATCGCTCTTGCAATTTGCAGAATTATGGCATTTCCCGCATTATCCCCATAAAGGCTGTTGATTTTAGAAAGATGCCTTAGTTTTATCAAAATAAGCTGATATTCTTCTTTTCTTTTAGTGCGATACTTCAGTTCTGTCAAAAGGTACCGTCTGTTCGGAAGCCCCGTCAAAGTATCCTGTTCGGTGCGCCCTCCATTGTAGGCAATAAAAACGACAAGGTTTACCGTAGCGCAAATCAGGCTGTTAATGCGATACTCAGGGTACATATACTGAAACAGAATCAGAACAACAGCAACCGACCACATCACTAAAAGCAGTTTTCGCGTTGTATTGCTAATGCTGTTCCGGTTGAAAACATATACAATAAGCACTAAACATATTTCGGATACGGGCATCATATAGGCAAATTCTTTGAGCCACCCACTGCAATATGCTCCGCTTTCATCAATAAAAAAGAAGATGCCGCTTGTATAATTGTATGTCAAAAAACATACAAACACTGCGAAAATACAAAAATTTATAACATTAGCAATGTATAGACCGCGGCCGTTGTTTGCAAACTCATATAACCTTAAAATTAAATAGTAAGCAAGAACCGAAACCATCCCCCACAATGTCATAAAATACACAGAGTTAAGATAAATCAGCGGGTTCGTCAACCAAACATCAGTTTTTCCGTCAGCAGTTGAACATATAATTCCCAATACTGCGGATACGGCGCATAAAGCAATGCTCGCCCCATAAATACGCCGTCTGAGTACAAACTCCTGCGGCTTTTTAGCGTCATAATAAAAAAGAGCAATAATAAAAATAATAATTAGCGCAAAATACTCGCATATAAAAGAACAATCATTCATTCTGTTGACCTCTGATGCTTTGATTTTTTTGTATGAGCAGATATATGCAGGAGTCAGACGGGAGACGCAGCAATTTGGAGAAAATGGTTGTTTAAGCACACAAAAAGCACAGACAATCCGCGTTAAACAGCGGCAGCCTGTGCCTTATATTTATCTGAAGCTGTAATCTGCAGACAATCCCTGTCCGCTCGGATTTTGTTTTGTTGTTTCATTTTTGTCAAGTCCTTTAGAATTTATTAGGGCTTGGCGATCAGATCATCGCTTCCTTCCTGTACTTCACGCTACTCATGTCAAAAACTAATTAAAGTTATACAAAGTATACCAAAAAACAAATTTCAAATCAAGCAATAATTTTGCGATGTTTTTATGTTTTTCAGCGCAAAACGACCGGATTGCCCTTTCGGTCTTTTATTGTAAACCGATATTGTTGTTCCTCAGGAAACACTGTCCGATATTCAGGCGTAATCTGCTGTTTTTTGCCCCGTGCAAAGCCCTTACGTCAAAAAGAAACTCCTTTTAATTTCCCTTTATTTATGATAAAATATAGTATATTTTGTAATTTGAAAGGCGGTGGAGTTTTGTCAGATAACTATAACAACGAACACATACCACAAAGACCTGTGAAAAAATCAAGAAAAAAAAGCAAAGGAAGAACCGCTGCTTTTTATGATAAACATACTGCTTCGGAAGCCCCTTCAGGCAGCAGATCTGCTGACAGACATGACAAAAACAAGCCATCAGGCAAAAAACGGGCAAAAAAAATAATCAGAATACTGCTCCTTGCAGTTCTTGCGCTGGTGCTGGTTACAGCCGTATATGCTGCGGTTGTCATAATCAAAACACCAAAAATAGACCCTGACAATATCTATGCATCTCTGAACGAAAGCTCTATTCTGTACGATGATGAAGGAAACCAGATATACAGCGTATATGCGGGAGATGACGGCAACAGGACAAATGTCGAATACGATCAGATACCCGAAGACATGATAAACGCCATTGTTTCAATCGAGGACAAGACTTTCTGGAAGCATCACGGCTTTAACTTCATAAGAATACTGGGAGCCATCAAAGACAGTGTTTTCAGCAGCGATCCGATAAGCGGCACAAGCACGCTGACCCAGCAGCTTGCACGAAACATATATCTTGACAGCGAGAGAACCTATTCGCGAAAAATCAAAGAGGCCTATTACACTGTATGCCTTGAAAAAAATCTTTCCAAGGAACAGATTATAGAGACATACCTCAATACAATCAATATGGGTTACGGCACCTACGGCATACAGTCTGCGGCAAACGCATACTTCTCCAAAGATGTGGAGGAGCTTGATCTGCTTGAATGTGCAGCGCTTGCGGCACTGCCTCAGTCTCCTACCTCCAATGCTCTGGTTCTTCGTGTCGAAAAAGGCTCCGTAGCTTCCGATGACGAAAACATCCTGAATCAGGACAATGACTGGATATACTATTACAACGGCAGCGCTTCTGAATCAAGAAGAAACACTGTTCTTAAATTTATGTGCCAGCAGGGCTATATCACCTCCTCCGAAAGAGATGAGGCGCTTGCCGAAAACCTCAGGGATCACATGAAGCTCAGCAATGCTTCTTCAAGCTCATTTGCTTCATATTTCACTGACTATGTCATAGATGAGGTAATAGCCGATCTGCAGACAAACGAGGGTATGGACGAAAAACAGGCCAGAGATTATGTATACAATGGAGGACTTGAGATTTATACAACCCTAAGCTCTGACGCTCAGGAAATCGTCGAAAAAGAATACTCAGACACAAGCAATTTCCCCGGCACCGCAAATCTCAGAACAGACAGCAGCGGCAACATAATCAGCACAAGCGGCGGAATCCTGCTTTACAATTACAGCAGCTATTTCAACAGCGACGGTGATTTCACTCTTTACCCGTCCGAATTCAAATGGCAAAAAGACGGCTCACTGCTGATCAGAAAAAACAAACGTCTTGCATTCTATCAGACGGAGGTTGACGGCGAGACAGACTACAACATTGAATTCAAGAATATGTATACAAAAGAAAACGGCTTCTTCTATTCAATAGAGGGCGGAGTGCTTTCCATCGATGCCAGCTACAAATCTCTCAGCGATAATGGCAACATGATTATAAGCGCTGAATTCTTTAAGAACAAGAAAACAGCTGATTTCTTCACTGAATCAGGCTCTAATCTGGTTGTAAAGTCTTCAAACTACACGCTCAGACAAAAAATCAATCAGCCTCAGAGCGCTATGGTAATCATAGACAACGAAACATCTCAGATTAAAGCGATGATCGGAGGCAGAGGCGCTTCGGGAAGGCTTCTTTACAACAGAGCCACAAGCACCCGTCAGCCGGGTTCGTCAATCAAGCCTCTTGCAGTTTACTCCTCTGCGCTTCAGCAGGGTATGGAAGCTGCAAAATCCGGTAAGAAACAGAGCTTCACATATGCTTACGACAACTATGACGGAAACGCTTCATCCGCAGGAACCTATGGATCCTACTGGTCCGCAGCCAGCATCATAAACGATGCCAAAATGACTGTAAACGGTCAGGTATGGCCAAAGAATTTCTACAGCGGCTACAAGGGATTTGTTACAATGAGAGAGGCAGTGCAGCAGTCCATCAATGTATGCGCCGTCAAGGTGTTTGTAGAGGTCGGTCCGGAATATGCGGCAGCTCAGCTCAAAAAATTCGGCATAACATCTGTTGTTGAATCAGGCGATGTCAACGATATGAATGCTGCGGCGCTGGCTCTGGGCGGTATGACAGAAGGCATATCCCCTGTTGAAATGGCAGGAGCCTATGCTGCGCTTGCCAACCTTGGCACATACACAGAGCCTGTTGCATATACCAAGGTTACCGACAGAAACGGCGATGTAATTATGAACAGCACTCAGGAATCGCACGAGGTGCTTGATGCAGGTGTTGCGTGGATAATGGATGATATATTGAGAACCACTGTTACAAACGGTATTGCAAGTGCCGCAGCGATAGGCGTTCAGCCGGTTGCAGGTAAGACAGGTACTACAGATGACAAGGTTGACGCATGGTTCTGCGGATTCACGCCTCAGTATACTGCTTCACTGTGGATAGGTAATGATGTGAACATACAGCTTACAGAAGGCTCAACTGCATCTGCAAGACTGTGGTCAAAGATAATGAAACAGGTATGCGCCAAATTCCCGACTGCAAGCTTCAAATCGGCGCCGTCAAATGTAATCAGGTACAACGGCGAATACTTCATTTCAGGCACACAGTCAAAGATTTCAACGCCTAAGCTCTCAAAAAGCGTTGATATCTGCGCTGAAACAGGAGAGCTTGCCACACCTGACTGCCCTAGCGTAACACAAAAGAAATTCAGCGTGGATGCAAGTAAAGAGGATGCTGAAAAGGCCCTAGAAAACAAGCTGCCTAAATATTACTGCCACATTCACAATTCCGATACAACCAAATATCCGATCAATCCTGACTACATAAATCAGGATCCCGAACAGCCTGACGATCCGGATCAGCCTGTCGAACCCGATAATCCGGAGTATCATGAATAATATCTGAACCAAAAAGCTTGCCGTATCAGGTCAAACGACTTAATGCGACAAGCTTTTTCAGATTTTTAATTATTTCAGCCCATAGCCTGCGGCATTCAGCAAAAGCTCCGCCTCACCTCTCTGCAGCATCATTTTGCCGCAAAGCCCAAGCACGGTTTCAATTTCCGGTACATAGCCGCTGTTCATACACATAGCCGTAAACTCGGCCTTGCTCATTTTGAGAGAAGAAAACGTAATCTCCCCCGATGCGATTTTTCGGTCGTACAATCTGAAAAACACCGCCGAAAAAGACAGCTCTCCTGTGTATGGCTTCTCAATAATATCCTCTATGCTGTATCTGCACATTTGCTCACCTCTTATTTACTATGATAATCCTATTGTACCAGTGTATGTGCAAAATTCCAATACTAACGTATGGATTTGGGATTAAAAATAACAGAAACAATATAACCGAACACAATGGCGGTTGCAATGCCTGCCGCAGTGTTTTCGACAGCGCCTGTCAGTGCACCGAGAAATCCGTTCTCAGCACCCTCCATAGCTCCTTTGGCAAGAGAATATCCAAACCCCGGAAGCGGCACTGTCGCACCGTTTTGGGCAAGCTCGACAAACGGTTCGTACAGATTAAGCCCCTGAAGCACAGCTCCCGAAACCACAAATATGACAAGCACCTTAGGCGCCGTAAGCTTTGTCATATCAAGCAGAAGCTGTCCGATGACGCAGATGGCGCCGCCTGCCAGAAAAGCATAAAGATATGTCATTATTTCACCTCCAAAGATACGCAGTGAGCAATTCCCGGAATCGATTCTCCCTGCATGGGACTTATAGTTGATAAAAGTGCGCCTGTAGATACAAGCAGCACTCTTTCGAGCTGCTTTTTTCTCAGCCTGCCGTATACATATCCCGCATAAACACAGGCAGAACAGCCGCAACCGCTTCCTCCGGCATGAACGTCCTGCTCCTTTTCAAAAATCATAGCGCCGCAGTCATTGTATCTGTTGTCAATTTCTTTTGATGAAATCCCCGCACCGTGCATCAGATCCTTTGCTATATCTTTCCCTATAAATCCCAGATCTCCCGTAAGCACCAGATCGTAATAATCGAAGCTTCTCCCCATATCCTCAAGATGACTTAATATGGTATCGACTGCAGCGGGCGCCATAGCGGCTCCCATCTGATTTGAGTCTTTGATACCTGTGTCTATGATTTTGCCGACGGTACCGCTTTCGATACATATATTCCCCATATTCACAAGATGCCCGTCACTGTCAACAAACTGCTCACGCTGATTTTCTTTTTCGGAAATCACCATAGCCCCTGCGGCGGTTGCAGTCCACTGGGCGGAAGGCGGCCTCTGATTGCCATGCTCAAGCGGCATTCTGAACTGCCTTTCCGCTGTGCAGTAATGACTCGATACTCCGGCCGTCACATTTGCCGCATAGCCTCCGTCAACAAGCACGCTGCCTAAAAGCAGCGACTCTGCCATTGTCGAGCAGGCTCCGTAAAGGCCGAGAAACGGTATCTGCAGATCCCTTGCCATAAAAGATGACGACATAAGCTGATTGAGCAGATCACCGCTTAATACGGCGTCTATCTCGCTTTGCCTGCGGCCTGATTTTGCTATAGCTCCTTCTATGGCTTTTTTGAGCATTTTACTCTCGGCTTTTTCCCATGTTTTTTCGCCGTAATCATCTTTGGGAAGTATGAAATCAAAATCACCGCCCAAAGGTCCTTCGCCCTCTTTTTTACCTGCTATCGAATATGCTCCCGATATATTTGGTCTGTTTCTGAATATCAGACTCTGTCTTCCTGTTTTGTTTTTCATAAAATCACTCCGATCAGCCAGTATATTATTCCTATTACCGTTGCAACGGAAATACCGCATACAAGCACGGGACCGGCAAGAGAAAACAGCTTCGCTCCCACGCCCAGCACTATCCCTTCCTTTTTGTATTCAAGCGCAGGTGATACCATAGAGTTGGCAAAACCGGTAATCGGCACTATAACTCCGGCTCCCGCAAACTTGCCTATAGTATCAAACACACCTATTCCGGTCAGCAGCTGAGCAATACATATGAGAAGTACGGTTACAAAGATTTTAGCATCCTCCTCATTCATACCTGCCGCCGTCATGCGGTTCTGCACAAATGCCGCAGCGGCGCATATCAGACCGCCCACCGCAAAAGCCCTGAGGCAGCTTGCAAAATATCGCGGCTTTGGTGTAAATTTGTTCGCATATTTTTCATACGCTTTAGCAACATCTTTTTTCTCCGGTTTTCTGTTTTCCATACAAAATCTCCTCATTCATTTACACATATTGTTTACAGTCTGCAGTGAAATTATGCTATACTAAAGACAAAGAAAAACGAGGTGCCATATGTTCAAAAACAATATAATACTTGCGTCATCATCTCCGAGAAGAATTGAAATGATGAAAGCCAATAATATAAACCCCGTCGTTATTCCGGCAGACATAGAAGAAAACACTCCGTTATACGGCGGCAAAACCGAAACCTGTATGTTTCTTGCGCTCAAAAAAGCCCTGAGCGTAGAAGCAAATCTCAGCACAGAATTAAAAACAGATAACCCATATATACTTGCGGCAGATACCGTAGTATACAGCGACCGAATAATCGGCAAACCCGAAAACAAAGCCGACGCTCTCAAAATTCTGATGGAGCTTTCGGGCAGAGCGCACTATGTCGTAACAGGCGTTGCCGTTATCAGGGCCGGCACAAGCGCAAGAACCGTGTTCAGCAGCATCACCAAAGTATATTTCAAAGAATATACCGCAGAAGACATCGCAGATTATCTCAAAACAGATGAACCCTATGACAAAGCGGGTGCATATGCGATTCAGGGATATTTCGGCAGATTTGTGGAGCGATACGAAGGATCTCTTAACAACGTTATCGGTTTCCCTCTCGAAGAAATATTACCCGTACTGGAGGAATTAGAACATGAAGCTCTATGACAGCATAGTAATCGGCGCAGGCGCCGCGGGGCTTTTTTACGGTGCGCTGTCAGAGCCGGGCACCGACTCCCTGATTATAGATCACAGTGAAAGACCCGGACTCAAACTGCTGCTTTCGGGAAGCGGACAGTGCAACATCACCCATGACGGCTCCATCAAAGACTTCATATCAAGATACGGCAAAAACGGCAGACATATCAGAGGCGTGCTTTACGGCGCAAATAATATCTCCCTTGTGGAATTTCTGAACCGAAACGGCATCAGAACCATAACAAGAGAGGACGGCAAGGTGTTCCCCGAAAGCCTCAAGGCTTCCGAAATTCTCAATATGCTTATAAACAGAACCGAGGCAAACGGCTTCAGACTGCTTCTCAAGCAAAACATAACCGATATTGCCTGCAATAACAGCGATAATACCTATACCGTCACAACCGAAAACAGCTCGTTTAAGACAAAAAAACTGATTATAGCCACAGGTGGCATATCTTATCCCAAAACAGGCTCAGACGGCTCAATTTATCCCCTGATTGAGAAAGCGGGAATATCTGTGATACCGGCAAAACCCGCACTTGTCCCGATTTACACACATAACTATACATACAAAGCTCTTTCGGGTATTTCATTTAAGGCTGCACAGGTGCGGCTTCTTGAAAACAACCGGGAAATCGCTGCAGATACAGGTGATATACTTCTTACCCACAGAGCTTTTTCAGGGCCTGCAATACTTGATATATCAAGATACGCCCAAAAAGGTCATGAGCTTGAAATAAACTACATACACCCTGTATCGTTTCATGAGGCTTCCGATATGATTAAATCAGGCTTTCAGGGCAACAGCAGAGAGCTTCATACCTATATATCACGCATATTCAAAATCCCCGACGCCTTCGCTGCAAGGATAATAGAAGATGACGGAATATGCCCTCACATGAAAACCTCCTGCGCAGAGGGGGATGAAATAGCAAAAATAGCAGAAGCCCTCACCTGTCACAGATATGCCGTAAGCGGCACAGGCGGTTTTGGCGAGGCTATGGTTACCGCAGGCGGAGTATCTCTTGATGATGTTAATCTCCGGAATATGGAGGCAAAAAACCACAGCAATTTATTTTTTATAGGCGAGGTTTTAGATATTGACGGTGATACGGGAGGGTTTAATCTGCAGTTTGCCTATTCATCAGCTGCGGCAGCTGCTAAAAACAAAAAACAGCACAAAAATACCACGGGTGAATAAGGCAGTATTTAGAACTTATTACATCTGTGGTGTTGCAATCTGATTGATTTTTCCTGCCGGGAAAAAATTTATCGTTTTCCCTTGAACCTCTTTTGTGTGTTTCTCTTTGGAGCTTGATACGAACCATTGAGCCGGTTGCAATAACGGGAATTTCTCTAAATTCCTGACAAAAATATTTGAGAGAAGAAATGATATCAGGACATTCCTGCACTTCGTCAAATATCAGTCTGCTGCCCTGACTGCGATTTAATGCAAAAACATTTTCAGATAGTGACTGACAAGGCTTCTGTCAAGCTCATCCTTGATATCATCCAGCGAATAATACAGGATTGTGCTGTCTCCGGTGCTGTTGTCACCATATTTTTTACGGAACTGCGCCGGCGTGCAGTTGTACCATTTCTTAAATGCGCTGTAAAAATATTTGACATCCGAAAATCCGCATTCCTCGGATATCTGCATTATGGTTCTGCCTGTAGCAAGCAGCAGCGGCTCCGACATATTGGCTCTCCTGTATGAAAGCATATTTCTGAACCCCACTGAAATTTTTCTTAAATACTCAGACACATATCCCGTAGTCAGATTAAGCTCATGCGCAAGATCCTTTATAGTTATACTTTCGGTAAAATGCTCGTACATATATGAGTTGATTTTGTGATACCTGTCCATGAGCTCCTCTGTCACATCATCAGGATTTATATACCAGTAAAACAGTATGTCAAATCTGCTTATGAACATTCTGACTATCCGCTCTGTTATGTCGTTTATCCTGCGTATGTCAGGCTCTCTGTTATCGGCAAGATACTTGAGCAGCGAAACAAGTGTGCCTTTGAGCTGCCTGAAATCGGGTCTTTCAAGGTTGCTGCCTATGCCCTCGCATACAAACAGCGCTGCCGGCAAAAACGGATATTTTGCTTCAAAGCTGTTAAGATCTATATAAAAGGAAATGCATATGTTGTCCTCTCCGTCGCAGAGATAATATGCATCTTTGTCTACAGACACAAATTCTCCGGCTCTGATAGGTATGTCCTCATAGCCGTATGACAGAGTAATCTCTCCTTTCAGGCAGAATATTATTTCAAGCATATTTTCATCGTGAAGCTGAGTCGGTATTCTGTCTGCCGAATATATACTGATTCCAAGGGGCGTACCAGCAAATCTGTTTATTTTTCTTTTTTCTGACATAATTGTTACCTGCCTGATTTATTAGATATATAATATTCTGTCATATGTTTTTCGTCAAGGGCCAATTCATCTTCAAAACCTTTGCTGCAGCTAATTTGCCCCCTGCAAAAACAAAAAGGACGGTAAAACCGCCTCGTAAGCTTTAGTATTCACTTATTATTCTGTAATATGATATTCGGGCAGGCTGTAAGCCGGGTTCTGTATCAGACAATCATCTATCTAGGCCTGCTGTCACCAGCAGGCTCAAGCGACCCACCAACCCGGACAGCGACGGGCAGCCGCCTTTTGTGTCCGCTTTCGGTCTTGCTCCGAATGGGGTTTACACGGCCAGTATGTTACCATACTGCCGGTGAGCTCTTACCTCACCATTTCAACCTTGCCACAGCCAAACTGTTTCGGCGGTATGTTTCTGTTGCACTTTCCTTAAGGTTACCCTCACCAGACGTTATCTGGCATTCTCGCCCTGTGGAGCCCGGACTTTCCTCACGCCTTAACGGCCCGCGATTGTCTGCCTGCCCGAATAATATTAAATTTTTTCAAAAGGATTTATATCCACACTGCTTATGATAAAATCCACTTCTGTAAATTCATTTGAATACATCAGCTCTGTAAATGCCTCCGGAAATATCCGTTCTGTACCGAAATGACCCGCATCTATAACGCACATTCCCGTTTCTCTGGCATTAACCGCCTCGTGGTATTTAACATCACCTGTAATAAATACATCACAGCCGTTTTGCATTGCAGGCTCTATGTATTCAGACCCTGCGCCGCTGCATATTCCCACTTTGCTGACAGGAGTATCAGGCTCGCCTGTAATTGTAATAAGTTTTGTGTCTATTCCAAGCCCGTCAGCCAGCATATGCGCAAGTCCCGCAAGGCTCATCGGCTGACAGAAGCCTGCTCTTGTGATTTCATCATCACAGCCGTCTATAATAAGAGGGGCTGTTTCGTCAAGACCAAGGATCTGCGCAATATAGTCGTTGTTGCCTCCAGAAGCCTTATCAAAATTCGTATGCATCGAATATACGGATATTCCGTTGTTAATTAGGTCGATTATGTATCTGCCCCTAACCTCATCGGCATCAATGCTTTTGACGCCTGTAAAGATAAGGGGATGGTGAGTTATAATCATATCGGCTTTTTCTCTTACGGCCTCCTCTATAACCTCAAAGGTTATCTCCAGCGCCACAAGAGCTTTTTTGATTTCCCTGTTGCCGCAGTTTATCTGCACCCCGCTGTTGTCCCAGCTTTCCTGCATATTTTCGGGAACTATACTGTCCAGTCTGTTGATAAGGTCATACAGTTTCATCTAAAAGTCCCTCCAGATATTCTATATTCCGATTTACAATAATCCGTTTACTGTTATCTCTGCCTGCTTTGAGCTTCTCTGCTATGCTTTTTTCCGAGTTCAGTCTTCTCTGTATAAATTCTCTGCCCAGAGGATCAGCTTTGAGCCATACCGGCATTTCAATACGTATATCATCCTCCGCAAGTGATGAGAAATATGACAGATTCTCCTGAAGCCCGGCAAGATTTGCCCCGCCCTTTGTCACTGCTGTTATTATATTGCATATGAATCTGCCCTCTCTGACAAGCCTGTCGCCTGTAATACTGAGGCCGTTTGCAAGCAGCCAGTGTCTGAGCCTGCCTGCCGATATTCTCGGCTGCAGCACGTATTTACCGATGCTCATGGTTTTGGCCATGTCAGACGACATAATCTGAGTCATCAGTATGCCGCCCATACCGGCAATCACAACGGTATCCACCTCTCCTGCATCAAGCACCTCAAGGCCGTTTCCCAGTCTCAGATCAAAGGCTGTGCCGGGATGCAGCATACAGCAGTTGTCCCGCGCCTTGTCAAGCGAGCCTTTGCTGACGTCTGCCATTATAACCTTGGGGCATATTCTGTTTTCCCACAGATAAACAGGTAAAAAACCATGGTCTGTACCTATGTCAGCCATTGTTTCCCCTGTATTTATCTCGTCTGCTATCATCTGCAGCCTGTCTGTCAAAGCTATCATTTATTCCAGGTAGTCCTTTAATTTCTTGCTTCTGCTCGGATGCCTGAGCTTCCTCAGCGCCTTTGCCTCTATCTGCCTTATTCTCTCTCTTGTCACGTCAAACTGCTTGCCTACTTCTTCAAGAGTTCTTGCCCTGCCGTCGTCAAGTCCGAAACGGAGCTTTAATACTTTTTGTTCTCTCTCTGTAAGCGTGTCAAGCACCTCTACAAGCTGCTCCTTGAGCATTGAAAACGCCGCAGCCTCTGCAGGAGCCGGAACCTCCTCGTCGGGAATAAAGTCTCCGAGATGGCTGTCCTCTTCTTCGCCTATAGGAGTTTCAAGCGACACAGGCTCCTGAGCTATTTTTAATATCTCTCTTACTTTTTCTTCGGAAATACCCATTTCCTCTGCGATTTCTTCAGGCAGCGGCTCGCGTCCGTATTCCTGAAGCAGCTGTCTTGAAACTCTGATGAGCTTGTTTATGGTTTCAACCATATGAACGGGTATTCTGATGGTTCTTGCCTGATCTGCTATGGATCGTGTGATGGCCTGTCTTATCCACCATGTCGCATATGTGGAGAATTTATAGCCTTTTCTCCAGTCGAACTTGTCTACAGCCTTGATAAGACCAAGGTTTCCCTCCTGTATAAGGTCGAGGAACAGCATACCCCTGCCTACATATCTTTTGGCAATACTGACTACCAGCCTTAAATTGGCTTCGCAGAGCTTTTTCTTTGCTTCCTCGTCACCGTTTTCCATTTTTTTGGCAAGCTCTATTTCCTCATCTGCCGAAAGCAGAGGAACCTTGCCGATTTCCTTGAGGTACATTCTTACAGGGTCATCTACTGTAATTCCCTTTGGAAGTGAGGCCTCAAGATCAACGCTGCCGTCCTCTATAACTATATCATCATCATGCTCAAGATCTTCGACATCAAGGTTCATAAGATCTGTATCATCGGGTTCAACATCAGAGTCATCGTTTCTGATTTCCATTTCGGATTCAATTTCAATACCGAAATTCATTATTTTTTCGTATACATCATCAATAAAATCCTTGTCCATATCAAGGTTTCCTATTACCTCTGAAATATCGCCGTAGGAAAGCTTGCCGCCTTTGTTTTTTGCTTTTTCTTTGAGCAGGTCAATACACTCTTTCTTTTTGTTTTCGTCTGCTTCGTTGTAGGCCATATGATTTTATCCCCTTTCTTTCATCTGCTGCATCTGTTTTTGTATTTCCATCTGTTCGGTCATAAGCTGCCTTATTTTATCATGGTTTTCGGTTTCATCTGCCAGCTCTATTATTGTGTTTATTTCTTCGTATCTGTCCCTGAGTTTTTCTATTTCCAGGGTAATAATACAGTCCTCGAGTATTTCCTGATCCTTGCCGCCAAGACATATGTTGTCCACTATGTTTCTGAATACGCCTGCGCTTTCTCCGTCAAGACTGTCCGCAAGCTTGTTTATGTCTATGTCCTCTCCGTCTGTATATATTGATTTAATACTGCTGAATATATTATCGCCTGCAGTGCTTTTGAATATGTAACTGTAAGGCAGTATTGTTTCAAACGTCCTGCTGTCGTTTATAATTAATCTGATAAGGTTTTTTTCTATCGGAGATATATCTCCCGCAGGCTTCTCCTGATGGGTTCTTTCAGACGCTCTGCCGCGCTCTGTCTGTCTGTCTTTAGTATTGCCGCGAAATTCAAGCCTTATAGCGCCTTCTGATATTTTGGCCTCTGCGGCTATTTTTCTGATGTATATATCTCTTTCGGCAGGGCTTAAATTCTGAAGCGCCGCTACGGTTTCCTTTACAAACTCAATCCTGCCGTCGGTTTCATCAAGGTTGTGACGGTTTTTGAGAATGTCTATTTTGTAGTCCGCATACGACAGCGCACCGTCTATAAGCTCCAGAAAAGCCTGTCTGCCTTTTTTCTTTATGAATTCATCGGGATCCTTGCCGTCGGTAACGTGCAGCACCTTCGCTTTGCAGCCTTCATTGTAAAGTATGTCTATGCCTCTAAGCGCCGCTGCCTGCCCCGCACTGTCCGAATCATAAGACAGTACAATGTTTCTGGTGTAGCGTTTGAGCATCTTTGCCTGATTTTCGGTAAGCGCAGTACCAAGCGATGCGGCTGCGTTTCTGACGCCGCTCTGATAAAGCGATACCACATCCATATATCCCTCTACAAGTATGGCGCAGTCCTCTTTTGAGATTTCCTGTCTTGTAAGGTTCAGACCGTAGAGATTGTTTTTTTTGAGGAATACCGGTGATTCCGGTGAATTGAGGTATTTAGGCATACCCTCGCCTATAATCCTGCCGCCAAAGCCTATCACCTTGCCTCTTGTATTTATTATCGGGAAAATGACGCGATCTCTGAATTTGTCATAATATCTGCCTTTGGATTTTGACAAAAGGCCTATCTCAACCAGAGTCTCCTCATCCGCCCCCTGCTCTGTCATATATCTGTACAGGCTGTCCCATTTGTCATCGGCATAGCCTATGCCGAATTTTTTGATGGTATCGTAGCTGATACCTCTGTTTTTCATGTATATGTATCCCGGACTCTGAGCATCTGCCATGCTTCTGAAGAAAAACCTCGCAGCAAGTCTGTTTAATTCATACATCCGGTCTTTTTTTTCGTTGCTGTGACCGCCTGTCTGTTCGAGCTTTACTCCGTATTCCTTTGCAAGCCTTTCGAGAGCTTCACGGGAATCCAGATTGTAGTAGTGCTTTACAAATTCAAACACATCTCCTGAGGCTCCGCAGCCGAAGCATGTAAAAATCTGTTTTGTTTCGGAAACAACAAAAGAAGGTGTTTTTTCGTTATGAAACGGACAGAGTCCCTTGTAATTGCTCCCTGCTTTTTTGAGGGTTACAACCTGTCCTATGACATCAACGATATTGCACCTGCTTTTAATTTCTTCAAAAGCGTTTCCATAAACAGACATTCTTACCTCCTGCGAAAAAATCACATATTCTTATTCGACAAAACAATGCCTGTTCCTTTTTTTTATTTCAAAAAATATATTAAATTTACGCCTGTTTTTCAAACAGCTTTTCGTACATCATTATCGAGTATCTGTCTGTCATGCCTGCCACATAGTCCTTGACCATCTCATCTGTGCCGAATTCAGGTATAAGCTGTCTGTAGTCCTCAGGCAGTCTGTCGGGGTTATCTATAAAATACTCATAAAGTGACACTATTATCTGCTCAACCTTCATAAGCTGCTCTGTTTTTTTGACCTTTTCGTTGTGATACACATTGACAAACATAAAATTGCGCAGCTTGTCCATATAGTGCCTGCATTCATCGCTCTGCGATATGAAATCCCTGCCGGAATTATTCTCTATCATATCCGTAACAAGCGTGTCTATGCGCTTGCCGTGAGTATCCCCAAGATATCTGATACATTCGGCCGGCAGATCCTCTCCGGATATGACGCCGCTTCGCAGCGCATCGTCTATATCGTGATTTATATAGGCAATTCTGTCGCTTATCTTTACAATCTGTCCCTCAAGAGTAAACGGCACGCCTTTGCCCGTATGGTTTAATATGCCGTCTCTTACCTCCTCTGTAAGATTCATTCCGCGCATACCGTTGTGGCTTTCAAGAACATCTACAACTCTGAGACTCTGCACATTGTGAGAAAATCCGTCACGATGTATACTGTCTAAAACAGCCTCTCCGTTGTGTCCAAACGGTGTGTGCCCAAGGTCGTGTCCCAGAGCGATGGCCTCTGTGAGATCCTCGTTCAGAGCAAGTCCTCTTGCAATGGTTCTGGCTATCTGCGACACCTCCAGCGTGTGAGTAAGTCTTGTTCTGAAATGGTCGCCTTCGGGCGCCAGAAACACCTGTGTTTTGTGCATCAGCCTTCGGAATGCCTTGGAATGAAGGATTTTGTCTCTGTCTCTCTGAAATTCTGTCCTGAGTCTGCATTTTTCCTCTGCGCGGGCTCTGCCTGCTGACGAATCCGACTTTGCGGCCGCCTCACAGTAAATCATATATTCTCTTTTTTCAAGGTCTTCTCTTAATATCATTTTTGTATCCTCTGTATAAGCATGACTGCAGGCGCAATTATCGTTTCCGGCGCCTGCGATATGCTATTATTATCACACAGTATCACCCGGCCTGCAAGTGCTAAAGCAATTATTACCCTGCAGTTTTGCGATTATATCATTTTTCACTGCGTTTTTTCAGTCAGCACAAGCGCAAGCTCTCTGTCTATTTCTCCCATAAGCGCGATTATTCTCTCTTTGAGCGCATCATTCAGAAAAAATATACTTTCGCATATATTCGCTGCAAAATGCTCCTTTTGTTCGGCTGTCATCGAATAATATTCGACCCTTGCCTGATTTATGCTCATCAGAATACTCCTCCTCTCTGCCTGCCGCAGTTTGAAAAAAGAAATGCTGTTCCCTCTGAAAGCTCATCTTTTTCAAGCTCTATGCCTCTGACAAGGTTAAAAGGGGTAAATGCAATTCTGTTAAACTCCTCCCTATGATTCTCAGGTCTGCCTGTAAGCCTCAGCCTGCCTGCCGGAATATACCTTGCGGCACTTTCGTCCCACATTTCTGTATGCGGCGCATTGCTGCCACTGTGATGCCCGCAGTCTGAAAGCTGCACCTGAAGCTCAAATTCGGGGTAGTTTTTGCTGTCTATTCTGTCATACAGATCAGCCCTGCAGCAGTCTCTGCTGTAGCCTGCAAGAAACTCCGCCTCTGACGCTGTTATGGTTTCCTCACCGCAAAGCGGAATCCACCTGTACCTGACCGGATATTCCTTTCCCTCGCTGCTGATCCATTTTGATAAAAAGAAGCTGTAGTATCTCTGTTTCACATAGGATTTAACCGTCCCTCTGTCAGAAAAAAGATATATTATGAGATGCAGGCTTTCGGGGTTGTCTGCAACAAACTGCCACAGTCTGCTGCCGTCTGTACTCCCGTCAAGAGCCTCCAGAAGCTCCTGCAGCTTTTCAAGCCTGTTTATATAAAATACGGGGAAGCTCTGACACAGCAGATCATAATGCCCCTCATCTGTGAAAAACCTTGTAAACATCCCTCTTATGTCCCTTGCCGAATCGGCACCGCCTGCTTTTTCGCACATCGGCGCAAACCTGACAAAGCATTCCGCAGGCGATGCATCATCGCCAAGAAATGCGGCGCAGGTGCAGTCGGCAAACGAAGTATACGGTTCAAATACACCGCAGGCATCGGCAGACTTCTGAAAATATGCGGGAAGCACAGTTCTTTTGCTTATGTATTCTTCAAGCCTGCTGAGCAATAAAAAATCTGCCATCATATATCACTCTCCTGAAATAATATATGATGACAGGTTTGTTTTCGTGTCACACTCCCGTATGCCCGAAGCCGCCTTTGCCGCGCTCCGTATCCGAAAGCTCCTCAGAGACCTCCCACTGCGCTGTTTCGTATGAGGCAATCACCATCTGGGCAATCCTGTCGCCGTTATTTACGGTGAAGGCTTCTTCGCCCCAGTTGATAAGCGGGATTTTAATTTCTCCTCTGTAGTCGCTGTCGATTGTGCCTGTGCCGTTGACAAGCCCTATGCCGTTTCTGACGGCAAGGCCCGACCTTGCTCTTATCTGTGCCTCATAGCCTGCGGGAATCTCCGTAAAAAGACCTGTGGGTATCAGGGCTCTTTTGCCCGGCGCTATTGTGACAGGCCCGTCAAGAAACGCTCTGATATCCATCCCTGCAGAGCCGGCTGTTTCATATGCCGGAAGTATTCCCGATATGCTTCTGATTTTTATTTTCATAACCTATTCCTTAATATATCTCTCAACGTCTGTTTCTTTGTCTGATATTACTACTGCAGAGTAATTGTCAAAATCATATATAAGTGATGCGGCTTCATTGATATCCTGAAGTGTTACTCTGTCAATTCCCGCTATAACCTCCTCAGGAGTGTCTGTCCTGCCGCTTAATGTCAGATTCCTGCCTATATTAAACATCCTGCCGTTGACGTTTTCCATGCCGAATATATAGCTGCCCTTGAGCTGAGCCTTGGATATTTCAAGCTCCTCTGCCGTAACTCCTCTGTCTTTGAGGGCTTTGAGCTCTTCTTCTATGCCTTTGATTGCGGCATGGATTTTGTCGTGGCTCACTCCCGCATATATATTATAGTAGCCTGTGTGTATGAAAGAGCTTGCTATTGAATATACGGAATATGCAAGACCTTTTTCTTCTCTGATATTCTGAAAAAGTCTTGAGCTCATGCTGCCTCCCATTATATTGTTAAGCAGTGAAAGCGCATAGAACCTCTCATCATCTCTGGATATGCCTATGGTTCCGAGGCATATGTGGCTCTGCTCGATGTCCTTGACCTTGCAGCGGTAATGCGGTCTGTAGGAAATATCGCCGTATTCCGGATGCTCTTTGGTTCCGGCGAATTTATCAAATCTGCCGTCAAATATCGAAACAAGCTGCTCCTCATCAAAATTGCCCGCAACAGAAACAACTATGCTGTCAGCTGTGTACTGCTCGCTGATGTATTTCCTGATTACGCTTCTGTCTATTCCCGCAAGGGTATCGGGAGTTCCTATGATGGATTTGGCAAGAGGGCTGCCCTCAAACACCAGCTCGCCGATGATGTCGTGGGCATCGTCTTCGGGAGAATCCTCTATCATTTTGATTTCCTCGCATATTACCATGCGCTCCTTGTCCATCTCTGCAGGATCAAACTGTGAATTTATAAACATATCGAGCAGTATATCTGCCGCCCTGTCGATATTCTCTGACAGAGTCTTGATATAGTAGCAGGTCGCCTCTTTGCCTGTGAATGCATTTATCTGCCCTGCAATCCTGTCCGCATCCGACGCTATCTGCTTGGCGCTTCTGCTGTCCGTACCCTTGAAAAGCATATGCTCGATATAATGGGATATGCCTGAAATCTCAGGCTGCTCATTTACTGCTCCCGCTTTAACCCATATGCCTATGGCGACTGATTTGACATATGGTATCTCCTCCATTACAAGTCTTGCGCCGCAGCTTAAATCTCTTACTTTAATCATAATAAATCTAGGACCTGTTTTTTTTGAAAAAGGCCGCAATTTCCTTTCTGTATAATATTATGGCTATCGCCGCCGCAATTATGACAAGCGCAATTGTACCGGCCGTCCTGCCAAAAATTCTGTCCACAAGCTCTGTAGCGAATATGACGGCGGCAAAAAGCACAAGCACAGTAATAAACACAGCAAGGCTTGCCCGTTTTAATACTCTGCCGTCATCATCATTTGTTTCTCTGTTATCTATTCTCTTCATCTTCACCGCTCGCTTTCCAAACAACAAAGCTATTGTAACACATTTTTGGATTGATTCATATACTACTTTAGATAAAGTACTGTAAAAGGAGGTATTTATATGAGCTGTTTCGGTGGAAGATTATCACCGGATATGTATCAGAACTGCTGTAATGCCAATACGCTCTGTGAATTTGACGGAAATCTTGAAAATGTCGTTACCGAGCCTATATATGTGCAGAAGGTATATGATGCGGTGCTGTTTAATCTGCAGGGTATGCGAACTGTGACAAATCAGGCTTTTGCACCGGCAATTCCGGAGGGACACAGGGTTAAAAGAGTGATAGACATAAGATGCAGAAGATTTTTCAATCCTGAGAATATAGAGGATCCCGCAAATTTAAAGCTTAATCTTGATACAACAATTTCGGGAGCATCATTTTTGCAGAACCCCGGAGGAAAAGATCTGCAGGTTGTCGGAGCTGACGGTACATTTTCAGAAAAGATCCTTTATGCCAACACTTCCGACTGTGATGACAAATGCATGGGTACGCCGATTTTCGGAACTCAGAACATAAAAATCACAGGTGATGTAATTGTTGAAATGGATCTGCTGCTGTGTGACAGATGCAACAACGATTCTGTTTTTACGGTCTGCGCACAGGTTAACATAGCAACAAAGCAGCAGCCGCTGGTACTTACAAACTTCTTTGAAATCTGTATGCCAAGCACTTCCGACACCGCATTTCTGCCGAGGTTTACGGAGTTTTGCAACAGTGCGTGTGAAACAAGGCTTGCAACAAACAACATGGGCAGAGATCTGTGTATCTCACCATGCGGAGATGTGTCCGGCAATCTGATTATCGCTCTGTGCGTGACCTGCGAAAAGAAAATAGTTGTCCCTGTGCAGATGTGCGTGCTTTCAACAGGTATGGTTCAGCTGTCACCTCAGACAAATACAATATGCACCACATTCCCTACACTGTTCCCTCACCAGATCAAAGAAAGCGACACCATAGAAAACTGCGGCGAAATCGATACTGACGATTTTGAGGACGAATGCGACCCTTGCGGCAGAAAACACAGTGACTGCTGTGACGATTGCTGCGAGGACCCATGCGACCCTTGCCGGGATCATCATCACAGGCCCAGAAGATAAATTCAGGGGGTACCATAAGCCTGTGGTATCCCCTGCTGTTATATTTCCCCTCTTATTTTGTCTATGGCTTTTCTGAAATCGGACTCGCCCCAGATGACAGGCACGGGATATACAGGATTTGCCTCTGCCATGGCCCATCTTATCATCTTTGAAATATCCTCGTCTTTGATTTCAAGATGCTCCGGAATATCCATATCCCTGTTCATTTTTTTAATTGCTCCGATAAAATTCTCAGCCTTCTCTCTGTCACTGCTGCCTGAAATATCAGCTACATCTGCAAGCTCTGCAAGCGGTTTGTATACGGCTTTGCCGTAAAGCTCCAGCACGTGCGGCAGTATGACTGCGTTAGCAAGTCCGTGAGGTGTGCCGTACAGTCCGCCCAATGTATGTGCTATTGCGTGTACATAGCCTACACATGAGCGTGTAAATGCCCTGCCCGCTTCGTAGGAGGCCTCCAGCATTTTTTCTCTGGCTCGCAGGTTTTCACCGTCTCTGTAAACCTCCGGAAGATATCTGAAAATAAGTCTGACAGCGCGTCTTGCTTTCCTGTCTGTAGGTCTGCTCAAAATATTCGTATAGGCCTCAACCGCATGAGTCAGCGCATCCATTCCTGTTGTTGCAGTCAGATGCTTTGGCAGATTCACGGTAATGCACGGATCCAGAACAGCAACATCAGGAATAAGTCCGGGGTCGTTTATGGTGAATTTGTGATGCTCTTTTTCGTCCGTTATAACGGCGGCAACGGTAGCTTCGCTGCCCGTGCCTGCAGTCGTAGGTACCGCAAACAGTACAGGCGGTTTCTTTTTTACTCTGAACATCCCCGCCATACTCATAAGGCTCGATGTAGGATTCGACACTCTCGCTCCTATTGCCTTGGCGCAGTCCATGGGAGAGCCTCCTCCAAAGGCAACTATGGCCTCGCATTTGCCTGCCGTATAAATATCATAGCCCTCCTCCACATCTGCTGTGGTCGGATTGTTACTGGTTTTGTTATATATGCTGTATTTAATGCCGTTCTTATCAAAAGATTCATACATACTGTCTGCAAGCCCTCTTTTGCTGATGTTGGGACCTGTTACGACCAGCACATTGTCAATGCCTCTTGCCATAATGTTGTATGCAAGCGCACCGACACTGCCCGCCCCCTTGACAAGCTCAGGGCTTCTCCATTTTATAAAGGCCTTGCCTATATAAAGAAAAAGCTGTGAGATTCTGCATTCAAATTTATTCATAAAGTTTAATATCCTCTCATTCCTATCGTCATACGCTTAATTATACTCATTAAGGTATGTGATTTCAACCTTACCCGCCAAATTCAGCACTTTAGTTTATTATATACCCAAAATTAGTAAAAAAGATAAAAATACAAACAAAGAGAGAAACCGTTATGATTTCTCTCTGAATGCTCGGAAATATTATTATTCAATTTCCTCTGTATCATCAGCTTCTGCTTCTGATTCTTCTTCAGGAACAGCTGTAGCCTTGATGCTGAGACTGATTCTTCTCTTGTCCCTGTCAATTTCAAGAATCTTAGCACTTACTTCCTGTCCGATCGTAAGCTCTTCATTAATATCGTCAACTCTCTTGTGAGCGATTTCTGAAATATGTACCAGACCGTCAAGACCGGGCTCAAGCTCTACGAATGCGCCGTATTCTTTAATCTGAACAACCTTGCCTGTTACAATCTGACCTGCTTCGTATTTCTCATCGATTACTGACCAAGGTTCAGGCATAGTCTGCTTCAGACCCAGTGAAATCTTGCCTTTTTCTTCGTTCATTGAAAGAACCTTAACCTTTATGATGTCGCCAATCTGAAGAACTTCCTGAGGGTGTCTTAATTTGCCCCATGAAATCTCTGAGATGTGAAGAAGTCCGTCGATGCCGCCTATGTCAACAAATGCGCCGTAGTCGGTAAATCTCATTACCTTACCCTCAACGATGTCATCAACATGAATGTTGGCCCAGATTTCAGCCAGCTTCTTTTCTTTTTCTTCGTTGAGAACAGCTCTTCTTGAGAATACAATCTTGCCTCTTCTCTGGTCAACTCTTGTGATTTTAACTTCCATTTCCTGTCCGATGAATTCTGCAGGATCCTCAACATACTTGTCTGAAAGCTGTGAAAGAGGGATAAAGCCGGTAACTTCTTTGTATGCGCCGATTACGCCGCCGTTTACGGCTCTTGTAATCTTCACAGTAACTAATTCTTTATTCTCAAAAGCATTATTAATCTCATTCCAATGCTCGTTAACTTCTAACTTTTTCTTTGAAAGTAAGATGCCGCCGTCACCATCATCAGTCTTAATAACCTTAGCCTGAACTTCGTCTCCTTCTGCAAATACATCTGCTAATTTTTGTCCCTCTTCAAGAGAAACTTCTTCCTTCGGAATTATTCCGTCTTTTTTACAGCCTAGATTAACTATAACTTCGTTTTCAGTAACCTGGTGTACCTTACCATTTACGATTTCTCCGCCTCTTGGTAATCTTAATGACTTTTCAATTTCATCCATAAAGTCATTCATCAAATTTGTTTCTTTAGTGATTTCACACATTATAGAAATAACCTCCTCAATAATACGTTCAGGCGTCGAAGCACCTGCCGTAATACCTATTTTATTACATTTTTCTATCTGTTTCAATGGTAAATCTTCGATATTTTCAACAAAATAGGTTTTTGTGCAATGTTTTTTTGATACATTGTATAGTTTTTGGGTGTTTGAGCTGTTTTTGCTTCCTATAATTACCATTACGTCCGACTGTTTTGCCAGTTCAATGCAGCTGTCCTGCCTTTTTCTGGTCGCATTGCATATCGTATTTCTGACAATGCATTCCCCTGCGCTGATATTCCGGCATACTTCATCGAATATTTCTTCGGTCACTGTTGTCTGCGCCACAACAAAAACACGGTCAGATGATATCTTCGATGCTTCATCTGCTGTTTCCACCACTACGGCCCTGTTATCGCACCAGCCGTTAATTCCTACAACCTCCGGATGGTTTTTATCTCCTGCTATAACCACGGTATATCCGTCATCGTGGGCTTTTTTGACGAGTGTATGTATTTTTTCGACAAACGGACAGGTGGCGTCAATCAGCTTCACTCCCCTGTCTTTCGCTTCTCTGTAAAAACTTTCGGGCTCTCCGTGTGATCTGATTATAACTGTGGCACTGTCCCCGGCCTCATCTAAGCTTTCTATTATTCCGACGCCCTTTTTTTCGAGCTCATCCGTAACGGCTCTGTTGTGTATAAGCGGGCCTTTTGTATATATTTCTTCGTTTTCTTTTTTGGCTGCAATCGCCTCATATGTTTTTTCGAGGGCTCTTTTGACTCCGAAGCAAAACCCCGAATAATCAGCCCTTGTTATCTTTTTCATAAAGCCTGTCCAGCCCCTCTAAAAATTTTTTGAATGCACCCTCGCTTCCGTTTTCGGTAGGGTTGTAGTATCTGACGCCTTCTCTGTAAAGGTTGTCCGGAAGGTACTGCTGTTTTACATATCCGCCGTAGGAATGAGGATATTTATATCCGATGCCGTGTCCTCTTGCGGCAGCGCCGCTATAGTGAGAATCACAAAGATGAGGCGGCACATCGTCTATTTTGCGGCGGTTAAGGTCTGCTGAAGCTGCATCAATAGCAGCACTTGCGGAGTTTGATTTGGGGCAGGAGGCAAGCAGTATCACTGCCTGCGCAAGATTGATTCTGGCTTCCGGAAGCCCCACCATCATCGCAGCCTGAACACAGCCGTTTACTATGGATATAGCGCTTGGATATGCCATGCCGATGTCCTCGCTTGCCATAACAAGCAGCCTTCTGCCTATCATTTTTATATCACCGTCTCCCTCAATGAGCCTTGCAAGGTAATGCACAGCCGCATCCGGATCGCTGCCCCTTACAGATTTCTGCAGAGCCGACAGCAGATTGTACTTGTCCTCGCTTTTGTCATAAAATACAGTCTGTCTCTGCATAGCTTCTGTTATCAGCTTTTCTGTTACGGCAGGCTCATCATCTGAATTGTCGATTATAAAGCCAAGTGTATCCAAGGCTATCCTCGCATCTCCTCCTGCCATCTCGGCAAGTATCCGGAGTGTTTTTTTGTCATATCTGATATTCAGATTTCCAAAGCCCCTGTCTTTATCGTTAATGGCGTTTTGCAGGATTTTCATCAGGTCATCAGCCGAAAGCCTTTTGAATTCATATATGTTGCGAACTCTGCTGAGCACTGCATTGTTTATTGAAAAATACGGATTTTCGGTCGTGCTCCCTATAAATTTTATCACACCCTCCTCAAGAGCTTTGAGAAGTGAGTCCTGCTGCAGCTTGTTCCATCTGTGAAACTCGTCCACGTAGACATATGTGGTTTCCTGCTGCAGTCCGTAAAATCTGAGCTTTGCTTTTTCGATAAGCTCTTTGAGCTCTTTGGTGCCTGTTGTCGATGCGTTTATTTCAACAAAGCCTGCATCCATTTCCTTTGCGACAATTCTGGCAAGAGTTGTTTTGCCTGTGCCCGAAGGTCCGAAAAACACTGCGGAGTCAAAGGTTTTGTTTCTGATTGAATTGTAAAGCAGAGAGCCTTTGTAGAGAAAATGGGTCTGTCCCGCAAATTCCTCCAGTCTTTCAGGTCTCATTCTTGTGGATAAAGGTATCATTTTAATCTCCTTGTTTTAGCTCTGTGACAAACGAGCCGTCATAGTCAATGTCTGCCATGGCGGTTTTTGCCTTGTCTTTTGTACTGAATGTCTCACCTACCACCTTGTAGTAATCGTCTTTTTTTATCACTGATGTCTTGACTCCCTCTGATTTCATCTCCGCCACACGTTCCTTTGCGGCGGCTTTTGTCGAAAAGCTGCCAAACTGTATCACATAGCCTTCTTCTGAGGCGTCTGCGTCATCTTCAACGATTGTTTCCTGCTTGTCGGTCTCTGTTTTGCCGTCATCTGCCTTATCCTCATTGCTGTCCTTGTCCTCGGAAACAGCCGGACGGTATTTGTCCCATATGGTTTCAAGTGAGGGAAATTCAAACCCCAGTATCGGATAAAGCACAAACCTTGTGGTAAGATAGCCTGCAATTACCGCCCCTGTAAGTATAAGCAGCACTGCATTGAATCCTATTCGTTCGTTCCTGCCTCTTGCAGGCGGTCTTCTTCTGCCGTGTCTGTTTCTTCTGTATCTCATAGCTGTCCTCCTGTTAAACATAGTAAATAATATTTAGCGGGTGGACAAATTAGAACCTAAACCTGTATATTGAACAGAAACTCTCCGAGTTCATCTTCCTCTTCGATTTCATCAAGAAGCGCCTGTGCCTGTTCAAGCTGAAGCTCGCTGAAAACCTCATAGCCGTTTTGACGCAGCAGCCTTACCGCCATACCTTCACCTGGAATTTTAGTTCCCGCAAAGCTGCCGTCATAAATTCTGCTGCTGCCGCAGGCAGGGCTTCCATCTTTCATAACAGCAAAGGCTATCTGCTGCTCATCTGCCAGAGCAAGCGCATATCCTGCGCCTTTTGCATATTCGGATGTAACATCTCTGCCCTCAGAATTAACAACCCTGTTCCCTGTAATTTCCGAAGGCGCTCTCGGAACAGGAAGTCCGCCTTCAACCTCAGGACATACCGGTATCAGCCTGCCCTCCTGCTGCCATTTTTCAAATATCTCATCCGAAAGGCGCTTTGCCCTGCCGTCATATCTGACTGCGTGACCGTAAAGGCACGCACTTACAAGTATTTTTCTCATATTTTCTCCAAATCTGTGTATTAATGAACTGCTGTTTCCCCGCGGTGCGTATGCTCATGCACTCTGCCGTCTATCATATGCTTATGGCTGTGTGAATGCTCGATTATATGCGTATGTGTGCTGCCGTCGTGAGTATGAGTCACAATATGGGTGTGCATATGCGTATGGTTTACTATAATCGTATCTATGGCAACCAGCGCCGATCCCGCCAGCATTATGACAAGAGCTGTGACATAGTTTGCAGAAAGTGCTTCGTGCAGGCATACAAATGATAAAAACGCCCCGACAAACGGCGCAGCAGCATAATATGCGCTTGTCTTTGCCGCTCCGAGACTGCTCTGCGCTCTGATATAAAAGAATATGCTCAGCCCGTATGATACAAAACCCAGCATTAGCGCAGTTAAAACAGCTCCTGTATCCGGCAGTTTCTCTCCCGCTGCCAGTGCAATCACAAGAGAGCCTGTCCCTGAAAATATGCCTTTGAGCATAACTATCTGATATGTGTTTTTTGATGATATTTTGCGGGTGCAGTTGTTTTCAAAGCCCCAGCATACCGCCGCAAGCAGTACAAGCAGAGAGCCCCATGAAAACTGCAGGCTCGACATATCCTCAAATGATAAAATCATGCTCGATACGGTGATAAGGGCAATTCCAATCCACAGCCTGACAGACACCGCTTCATTAAAAATTGCAAGAGCTATAACCGCTGTTGCTGCTATCTCAAAGTTATTAAGAAGCGAAGCATTTGCGGCTGTTGTTGCACCAAGTCCGCACATTAGGCATACGGGAGCTGCTATGTCAAGCAGAATCATTCCCAGCACATACGGCAGATCGCCTCTGTTAAGGCTGCTGTTCCCGGCTGTTTCCCTGTTTTTTCTTGTGATATATATTACGCCTACTCCTATGCCTGCGCCAAGGTACAGGATTGCTGCCATCATCACAGGCTCTATACTGTCAAGCAGTATTTTTGATGCCGGAATATTAATCGCATAAAACACCGCGGCAAGAACCGCCGATAATGCCGCCATGCAGTTTTTTCGGTTCATATGTCACCTCTCATGTCTATATATTATACTACCATTTGCGTGTTTCATCTACAAAAACCTCATAAGAAAAAAGGCCACTACCTGTTGCGGTAATGGCAATTTGTTTAATCGTACACCTTGATTGTGATATATCTTACTCCCCATTTAATGCAGTCCGAGTTGCTGTTCATATACACATCGATGATATTTCCCTTAATCATTCCTCCTGTATCTGCTGCTGTCGCATATCCGTAACCGGGTACATATACCTTGGTCCCGAGTTTGATAACCTTCGGATCTACGGCAATCACGCCCTTTGCGGCTTTTTTGCCGCTGGCTGTCGTGCCGCCTCCCGAATAGGCATAGGCTTTGACTCTGATTGTCCTAGGATATGTGGTTCCCTTTGCTTTTTTGGAAAGGTCGCTTTCTGTAAAGCCTTCGCTGTCATTCAGTGCATAAGCTGATACCTTGTAGGTTTTTTTGGTGTTGGCATCAAGACCTGAGTTGATGTATGAACATTTGTCCTCATCTGTTATTGTTTTGATACAGGTGTATCTGCCCTTGGATTTGTTGTATCTGTATACTTTGTATCCGTCCGCATTGTCTACGGAATCCCATGTAATTTTGATCTTTGATTTACTGATGCCTCTGGCTCTGACATTGTCGGGTGTGTCAACATCATCGGCAGTCAGTAAATTCTCGTCTGCAACAGTTTGTGAACTCTGGGAAGCTGTCTGCTGGGATAAGGTGTTTTCGTCGTCTGCAAATCCTGCAACTGTTGTGAAGCCTACTGCAGTCATCACTATTGCAAGAATCAGAACAATCCATCTAAATCTCATAGATATTCCTTTCTTACCAGTCCGGGCTGGTTTTATCTCATTTCAGCACTAATTCTACCACAATTTTGCCTCATTTGTCAAGAGATTATGCCCAAAACTAGTAATTGGAAATATTATCTATACGATCAGGTCAGCAAACTCCGCTCCTATAAGCTGTGCAAGCTCATACGGATTCACCTCAACCGATATACCCGGTCTGCCTGCGCTTACATATATTCTGTCAAGGCTGCAGGCCGAATTATGAACAGCCGTCCTGAATGGTTTTTTCATACCTACGGGAGAGCATCCGCCTTTGATATATCCCGTCACTTTGGTTATATCCCTGGCGTGAAGCATTTCTATTTTTTTCTCACCGAAAAATTTTGCCGCTTTTTTGAGGTCAAGCTCCTCGGCAACAGGTATCACGCAGACATAATGCTCTCTGCTGGTGCCTGTTGTCACAAGAGTTTTGAAGACCAGAGCCTCATCTCTGCCTGTTTTGTGCGCCGCGTCAACTCCGCTGACAAATCCTTTTGAAACATCGTATTCCATAGTATCGTAGCTGATGCCTGCTGTTTCAAGTGCTCTCATTACATTGGTCTTGGTATGTTTACTCATTATTCCGGCTCCCTTACCATATATACATTTTCAAACCCGTATCTGTCCGATTTTGCAATACCAATTATTTCAAATCCCTCTTTCATGTAGAAATGCACATTCTCTGAACCGTTGGTGAACAGCATAACAGGTCTTTTCCGGCTGTCAGCATACTTTGCAACCGTATGTATCAGCCTGCGACCTCTGCCCTCTCCCTGACATTTTGTTCTCACTCCCAGAAAATCCGCATATATATGAGGATATGGTATATTCATGGTTCTTTCAAGTGCATCAAGCTCTGCAAATACTTTTTTGTATTTTTTTTGTTCTTCCGGGGAGAGTCTGTTTTTTGCCGCTCTATATTCTTTAGAATAACTGCCTGCAGCAATATATCTTGCCGGTGTGCATTTCATCTGCTCAGAATCAACAATTGCTATTGCATCATCAATGTTTTCATCAACAGAATAAATATGACCGTATTTCAAATCATACATACCATAAAATCTCACAGTCATTTCAATTGCCGCAAGTCTTTTGTCTTTATCGGTAAAAGCTTTTTCAAGCTTGGGATAATTGCAAAATGCATCAAGCCACATTGAAAAAAGTTTTTCACTTTCGTTTTTTTTGACTTCATACAGTTCATTCAACATATCAGTCATCTCCTGTAACCGCCTGCGCAATTCTTACGGTATCCATAGCGTCTGCGGCATAATAGTCCGCCCCTATCTGCATAGCGTAGTCCTCTGTAATAACCGCGCCTGCCACTATAATTTTTGTTTCGGGGCTTTGCTGTCTCATAAGCCTGATGGTTTCCTCCATCGACGGCACAGTAGTCGTCATAAGCGCCGACAGTCCTATCAGGCTGCAGCCTCTGGCGTTTTCGAGCACTGTTTCGGGTGCAACATCTCTGCCGAGGTCCACAACATAAAATCCGTAGCTTTCAAGCAGCGCCTTTGCGATGTTTTTGCCTATATCGTGAATATCGCCTTTAACTGTTGCTATCACTATTTTTTTACTCTCGTCCACATTTGAAGGCATTCTGCTTTTGAGTATGTCAAAAGCTCTGCCTGCCGCTTCAGCCGACATTATCAGCTGCGGCAGGAATATTTTTTTGGCTTCAAATTCCTCTCCCGCACTGTTAAGTGCAGGTATCAGCTCCGTATTTATTATATCAAGAGGCTCTGTCTTTTCAAGAAGCTCTGATGTTATCTTCTCTGCAGCGTCCGAAAGTCCTTTTTGAATTGCGTATGAAAGAGTTGTTTCTTCTGTTTTTACTTCCTGTTTTTTTTCTTCTCTGCCCTCTGTATACGCTATATATTCCATACATCCCTTGTCTTTGCCGGCAAGCGCCCTGTAGGAATAGTACGATTTCATCATATCGGGCGAGTACGGATCCATTATGGCCGCATCAAGCCCCGCATAAAGAGCCATTGTAAAAAATGCCGAGTTGATTATGCTTCTGTTTGGAAGTCCGAAGGACACGTTGGATACGCCAAGGCTTGTTGATACTCCCAGCCGCTGTTTTATCATGCTTACTGCGGCAAGTGTCACGGCTGCGCTGCTGTTGTCCGAGGATATTGTCATTGTAAGCGGGTCAACTATTATGTCTTTTTTGTCTATGCCGTATTCTGCGGCCTTGTCTACAATCCTGCGCGCAATATTAAATCTGCCCTCTGCGGTATCCGGAATACCCTCCTCGTCCATGGTAAGCGCCACCACAACTCCGCCGTATTTGCTGACAAGCGGAAATACGGCATTCATGCTTTTGTCGCTGCCGTTTACGGAGTTTACCATAGGCTTGCCGTTGTATATGCGCATTGCTTTTTCGAGGGCTTTCGTATCTGATGTGTCAATCTGAAGCGGCAGGTCTGTAACTGTCTGAAGCTCTCTGACAAGCTGCGACAGTACCTCAGGCTCATCAATATCAGGTATGCCTGCATTGACGTCAAGTATGTGCGAGCCTGCCTCCTCCTGTTTTATCGCTTCTGTAAGTATGTAATTGTAATCTCTGTTTCTCAGCGCCTCTTTTACTTTTTTCTTGCCTGTCGGGTTGATTCTCTCCCCGATTATAACAGGGAGCTTTCCAAACTCTGCGGTATGAGAATACGAGGAAACAAAACTGTATGACTTAGGGTGCACAGGCTCAAACGGGATGCCTCTGACCCTGTCTGCCATTTTGCTGATATGTTCGGGGGTGGTGCCGCAGCAGCCTCCAAGTATCGAAGCGCCCTGCCCTGCAATCTCCGCCATAATATCTGCAAACTCATCCGGTGAAATGTCGTACACCGTCTGTCCGTTTTCTATCCGCGGAAGTCCCGCATTGGGATTCACTATAATCGGAACAGAAGCGTATCTGGCATAGGTTTTAACTATAGGGAGCATTCTGTCGGGGCCAAAGGAGCAGTTCATGCCTATGGCGTCTGCGCCAAGCCCTTCAAGCATTGCAATCATGGTTTTGGGATCTGCGCCTGTCATAAGCTTTTGCCTCTCGTCATAGGCGTTTGTGACAAACACCGGCAGATTGCTGTTTTCTTTTGCGGCAAGCACTGCCGCTTTGGTTTCATAGGAATCATTCATGGTTTCTATGATGATGAGGTCTGCTCCGAAATTTACGGCATATTCCACACATTCCTTAAAAATATCCACGGCTTCTTCAAATTCCATATTGCCCATAGGTTTTATGAGCCTGCCTGTCGGACCTATATCGTAGGCTATATATTTCTCCTCATAGCCTCTGACCGCTTCCCTGGCGCAGTCTACCGCGGCTTTTGCATACTCTGCGGCATTATCGAATTTGAGGCTGTTTACACCGAAGGTATTGGTGGTTATTATGTCTGAGCCTGCTTCAAGATAGGCTCTGTGAATTGCTGTTATCCTGTCCGGATGATCCAGATTCCACTGCGCCGGCTGCTCTCCCGCCTCAAGACCCATGGCCTGAAGCATGGTTCCGAAGCCTCCGTCAAAATATATTCTTCCTGTTTTAATTGCTTCTGAAATTTTCATAGTTTTATCCCCATTATCGCTGTGATGGTTTTCATAGGAGTCATCATAAATGAATCGTTTATGCTTATGCCTATTTTGTGCGCGTCTAAAAATTCAAGGAGCTTTCCCTGCATTTCAAGGCTGAAATCTCCATATCCCGGAGCAAATCTCGCCTTGGTTTTTTCGGGCAGACTGTCCTGTATATAGTCGCAGAGGGCTTCCACTGCAGATGAAGCCACCGCATCAAGGACAAAAAGCTTTGCTGCCGAAACAAGACCTGCATTTCTCAGTACCCTGTCCACGTCATGACCTATGGTTGCAGCGAGCACATAGGCACTGCCGCAGCCTGTAAGGTTTCGTCTGAGATTGGCGCTTGCAATATCTCCAAAGCCCAGACTGCAGCCGTCCGGCGTAAATCTGACATCTGTTTTTTTTAATATATATGAGCAGTGCATGACAGACAGGATTTCATCTGCCACACTGTCTGTAAATTCCTTTGAAACACTGTCGTCCGCGCCGCCAAGTCTTGCTTTGAGCTCTCTTGGATTTATGGCTATTTTATCTCTTGCGACTGTTGTCATCCTATAATCTCCGATACGTTATTCTGCAGAGCCTCCACCACCGACGGATTATTCATGGAATAAATGTGAACAGCCTTTACTCCGTTGGCATAAAGATCCACAATCTGCTCTGTGGCATAGGCTATACCCGCCTGCTTCATGGCCTTCGGATTATCTCTGAACCTGTCTACTATGCGCAGGAATCTCTGAGGCAGAGCATTCTGAGATATTGACACAACTCTCTCTATCTGTCTGGCGCTTGTAATAGGCATAATGCCCGCAATCACAGGCACACCGACACCCGCCTCACGCAGTCTGTAAAGAAAATTGTAATATATGTCATTGTCAAAAAACATCTGTGTAGTGAGGAACTCTACTCCGGCATCGACCTTTTTTTTGATGTTGGCTATATCCTCCATGCTGGAGCTGCTCTCAGGATGTGTTTCGGGATAGCAGGCTCCGCCTATGCAAAAGCCTCCGTATTCTTTGATTTCGGTTACAAGCTCGCTGGCATATCTGTATTCAAGCCTGCTGCGGTCAAGTCCCTCGGGTATGTCTCCTCTGAGCGCAAGTATGTTTTCGATACCGTTTTCTCTCAGCCTGTCCAGCATAGCCTTAATCTGCTGTCTGCCTGAAGATACGCAGGTAAGATGCGCTATCGAAGTCACTCCTTTTTCTTTGATATCTCTTGCAATATCAACTGTATATTTCGATGTGCCTCCGCCTGCGCCGTATGTGACGCTCATAAAAGAAGGTCTGCGCGCCGCTATTTTTTCTATGGCAAATTTCACTGTTTCAAATTTGTCATCTGTCTTGGGAGGGAAAACCTCAAACGACAGGCTCAGTCTGTCCTGATTAATAATATCTGTTATCTTCATAACCTGCTCCTCCATATAGTAACAGGCAGGGCAAATCACATACCCCGCCGAAAATTCTGTTTAGTGTATTATACAAGCCGTCTGCCCATCAGCACGCCCATGGCTGAGGCCATCATCAGGCCTCTGGTCCAGCCGCTTGAATCGCCAAGGCAGTAAAGACCCGGCATACTCGTGTTGAATTCTTTGTCTATTTTGACTCTGTTGCTGTAGAATTTAATCTCCGGCGAATAAAGAAGAGTCTCTGCGGCGGCAAATCCCGGCACCACATAATCGAGCGCCTGTATAAAATTAATTATATCCGTCATGGTTCTGTACGGAAGTCCCGCTGTAATGTCTCCCGCAACCGCATCTGTAAGCGTCGGTTTTACGTTTGATCTTGCAAGCTCTCTTTCCCATGTTCTCTTGCCGTCAAGGATATCTCCGTATCTTTGCACCATTATTCTGCCGGCGCCCAGCATATTGGTAAGCTCTCCTACTTTGCGCGCATATACCATAGGCTTGTCAAACGGCTCTCTGAAATGATGTGATACCAGTATGGCAAGGTTGGTGTTGCCTGATTTAAGATCCTTGTAGGAATGTCCGTTTACCACAGCCAGATCGTCGTCGTAGTTTTCCTGACTCACAAAGCCTCCGGGGTTCTGACAGAATGTACGGACCTTGTCTTTGTAAGGGTTCGGGTAGCCTATGAGTTTTGATTCGTAGAGAACGCTGTTGACATGCTCCATAATCTCATTTCTGACCTCAACTCTGACACCTATGTCTACAATACCCGGCTCATGCGCCACATTGTGTCTGTCGCACAGTCTGTCAAGCCAGTCCGCACCGCGTCTGCCTGCTGCAATAACGATGCTTTCTGCTTCTATGCTGAACTCTTTTTTGCCGTCATAAGCAACGACTCCCGTGCATCTGCCGTCTCTGACTGTTATGTCCCTGCATTCACAGCTGAACATAATCTCAACGCCGTTTGCCAGCAGGTGCTTTTCGATTGCCTCATATATATCCTGCGCCTTCTCTGTGCCAAGATGTCTGATAGGACAGTCTACAAGCTTCAGTCCCGCTTTGATTGCGCGTTTTCTGATTGCTTTTACTTCTTCTTCGTTGCCGATGCCTTCGATTTTGCTGTCTGCTCCGAAGTCAAGATATATTTTGTCCGCATAGTTAATAGTCTGCTGCGCGTTGTCCTCGCCTATGAGCTGAGGCAGATCTCCTCCGACCTCATAGCTTAACGACAGCTTGCCGTCCGAAAAAGCGCCTGCTCCGGAAAAGCCTGTTGTGATGTGACACGGCTGGCAGTTGACGCACTGTCCGGTCACTTCCTTGGGGCATCTTCTGTTCTCTATAGCTCTGCCTTTTTCGATGATCATAATGGATTTTTTACTGCCCATGTTTAACATTTCAAGCGCCGTAAATATCCCTGCCGGCCCTGCGCCGACTATAACTACATCTTTTTTCATCATTAATCCCTCACTTTTCAAAAAATGATCTAATTACTCAAAACACAAACGCTATTATAGCAAAAAACATACTAAAAATAAAGTGATTTTTGATAAATTCCACAAATTATTCCGCATTTTTTATTGTTTAGACACAATTAAGCTATACCTTTCACCCGGCACAGCAAAGCAAGGACAATCTGCAGAGCCAGTATCAGAGGGATTCCCACAGTAAATTTCCTGTGTCTTGTCTTGTGGCGAAAGATCTTCATTCCCGCCAGCGCTCCGGCAGAGCCTCCCAAAACAGCCGCAAGGATAAGGGCGGACTCTGATATACGCCATCTGCCCTTTACCGCTCTGGCCTTGTCTGCTCCAAACATAATGAATGCAATAAAATTTACTGCAGCAAGGTATATAACCGCTGCTTTCAGGGTCATAAGAGCACCTCCGAAAATCAATAATACTGCTTGCCCGATTCTTCCTGCTCGTCTATAAGCTCCTGAACCAGATAATCGTCACTCATGCAATGCATATCTGATACACCCTCGCTCATCAGCACATACAGCTCCGAGTGATAAAAAATATCCAGGGCTTCTTTTAGTGTAATATTTGTTTCTTCAGCAAACTTCCCGACTATCCGGGCATATTTTTTTTGTAACAGTACAGGGTTTGCATTCATACTTTTTCGCTCCTTTCAAAATGCAGATATTCATCCGGCACCTCCTGCGAACGAAAGCATACCTGCAGATTTGGTTTTTCATATCTCAGCCTGCCTATTGCTTCAGTTTTGTCTATCAGCCCGTCAAAAAACAGTTCAACAGTGTTAAATACCTTATCATTTGCAACACCTCCGACAACAATATCATAGTCTGTTGTATCACTGCCGCTTCGGCAATTCAAAATAAA
>CAVDMD010000002.1:0-37393 GCA_963609975.1 bacterium
CTGGAACCGTTTCCGGATATACTTGATGAACTGAAATAAAAAAAGTGGAAATATATGGAAATATCTCTAAGGCGATATTTCCTATATTATAAATTACAGACCTTGTTCAGGCAAGGTCTGTCTATTGTATATTCTATTTCTGTCTGCCGCATCTGCTGCAGTTTCTGTAATTGCCGCATCCGCTGCAGGTACCGCATTTTCTGTTTTTTATCATATGTCTGACCGCAGCTGCCAGCGCCGCAGCTACAAGCGCCAGAACTATAACTGTAGGTATATTCATAGCCTCACCGCCTTTGTCTACAGAATCAGGCTGCCGGCAAAATACACAACCCATGCGCATATCCATGCAACCGCGCACTGGCATATAACCACGCCGACTGCCCATTTTGCGCCAAGCTCTCTTTTGATTGAGGTTATGGCTGCAACGCAAGGTGTGTAAAGCAGGCAGAATACCAGCAGAGCTGCCGCTGCCAGCGGTGTGATAAGCGATACTATATCTGTGCCGCCCATCAGAACCGTAAGTGTTGCAACTACGCTTTCCTTTGCCATAAATCCTGTAATAAGGGCGGTTGATATTCTCCAGTCTCCAAAGCCGAGAGGTGCAAACACCGGCGCAATGAATCCCGCCAGTACAGCAAGCAGGCTGTCCTGTGAATCCGTAACGACATTGAGCCTGCTGTCAAAGGTCTGCAGACACCAGATTACAATGGTTGCCACAAATATAACGGTAAACGCTCTCTGCAGGAAGTCCTTGGCTTTTTCCCAGAGCAGCTGTCCTACATTCTTAACTCCCGGAAAACGGTAATTGGGAAGCTCCATAACAAACGGAACAGGCTCTCCCCTGAACATAATCCTGCGTGTAAGAAGTGCAAACAGCACTCCGACCAGAATACCCGTAAAATACAGTATAATCATCACCACCGCACTTTTGCCCGGAAAAAATGCCGCGGAAAAGAATCCATATATCGGCAATTTAGCTGAGCAGCTCATAAACGGAGTCAGCAGTATTGTCATTTTGCGGTCTCTCTCAGAGGGCAGTGTCCTGCTGGCCATAACTCCCGGAACCGTACAGCCAAATCCTATCAGCATAGGCACTATACTTCTTCCCGACAGCCCTATTTTGCGCAGCAGCTTGTCCATTACAAATGCCACTCTTGCCATATATCCGCTGTCCTCCAGTATCGAAAGGAAGAAAAACAGCGTAACTATTATCGGAAGAAATGCCAGCACGCTTCCCACTCCCCTGAAAACTCCGTCTATAACAAGGGAGCGCACCACAGGGTTTATCTCATAGGCTTCAAGACCGCGGTCGGCAAGCTCTGTAAGCCAGCCAAGCCCTCCGTCAAGCAGCTCCGAAAGAAATGCCCCTATAACTCCGAATGTGAGCCAGAACACCAGTCCCATTATACATATAAATGCGGGAATTGCCGTATATTTGCCTGTAAGCACTCTGTCTATCTTAACGCTGCGCGCGTGTTCCCTGCTCTCCTTTGGCTTAACTACCGCAGTTTCACATACTCTATGTATAAATGACACTCTCATGTCAGCTATGGCAGCAGCCTGATCAAGTCCTCTTTCTTCTTCCATCTGGCGTATGATATGCCCCAGCATACCTTTTTCGTTGTCATCAAGTTTAAGCTGCTCCAGTATCATATTGTCGCCCTCTGCAAGCTTGCTGGCTGCAAATCTCAAGGGAATCCGCGCCGCTCTGGCATGATCCTCAATCAGGTGCATTATTCCGTGCAGACATCTGTGAACCGCACCGTTATGCTCGTCAGGGCTGCAAAAATCCGCACGCCCCGGCTTTTCCTGATATTTTGCAACGTGTATTGCGTGATCCACAAGCTCGCTTATGCCTTCGTTTTTGGCAGCAGAGACAGGCACCACAGGAATCCCCAGTGTCTGTTCCATCTCGTTAACAAGAACAGAGCCGCCGTTTTCTCTGACCTCGTCCATCATATTAAGAGCAAGCACCATCGGTATGTCAAGCTCCATAAGCTGCATTGTCAGATAAAGGTTTCTCTCTATATTTGAGGCATCCACTATGTTTATGATGCCTTTGGGTCTGTCCTCCATCAGAAACTGTCTTGTTACAATTTCTTCACTGGTATAAGGCGACATTGAATATATGCCGGGAAGGTCTGTAACAAGTGTATTGCTGTGCCCTTTTATTGCTCCGTCTTTTCTGTCCACCGTAACGCCCGGAAAGTTGCCCACATGCTGGTTTGAGCCTGTCAGCTGATTAAACAGTGTAGTCTTGCCGCAGTTCTGGTTGCCCACCAGTGCAAAGGTTATGGTTTCACCCTCAGGCAGGGGTACACCATCGGTTTTGACGTGGTATATGCCTCCTTCTCCAAGCCCCGGATGATCTGCCTCTGATTTTTTGCTCCTCTGTGTTTCTCTGCTTACTGCACTGTCATCAGAAGCCTCTATGTCTTCAATTTCTATTTTCTCTGCATCGGCAACTCTGAGTGTAAGCTCATATCCATGTATTCTGAATTCCATCGGGTCGCCCATAGGCGCAAGCTTCATAAGCTTTATTTCCGCACCCGGTACAACGCCCATGTCCAGAAAATGCTGCCTCAAGGCGCCCTTTCCTCCGACTGCTGTTATTCTGGCGCTTTTTCCTATTTCAAGATCTTTTAATACCATATGTTTCTCCTGCAGGTTTATGATTACTGCCGTATATATTCTGAAATTCCTGTCTGCAAAAAAATACAGGGGCGCACAGCGCCCCTCTCAGTCATATTATACAGGGTACACACAGTTTTCTTCGTCAAGAAGATTGTGGTCTATCTGATACAGCTTTGCTTCTCTTTTTTTGAAGAAAGTTTCGGCAGGCTGCGGGAATAATGCTTTTGTGAGTACATCCTCTTCCTGATGCATCCATTTGGCACATTCTTTTTTCATCTGGTCAAGCTCAGGCTCAAGAAGGTCTGCCGGTCTGCAGGTAACCTGCTCCTCGCCTTTGAGAATCTTGTCAACAACCTCCTGTTTGATAGGAACTGTTGTCTTGCCGTACATACCCTTTACCAGATCCTTTGCCTCCTTTGGAACCATCTTGTATCTTTCACCCATAACAACGTTGAGCACAGCCTGTGTTCCTACAATCTGCGAGCTTGGTGTTACAAGAGGCGGATATCCGAAATCTTCTCTTACTCTAGGCACTTCTCTCAGCACCTCTTCAAATTTGTCCATAGCGTTGGCCTGTTTGAGCTGTGATACCAGATTTGAAAGCATACCGCCCGGAACCTGATATTTGAGAGTATTGATGTCAACACCCATCAGCTTAGGATCCATAAGTCCGTTGGCAATGTATTTCTCTCTGATAGGCTTGAAGTACTCTGAAGCTTCATTGAGAAGGTCAAGGTTAAGACCAAGGTCATATTCAGTGTCCTTGAATGCAAATGCTATAGGTTCTGTAGGAGGCTGTGATGTGCCCTCTGCAAACGGTGAAAGTGCAGTGTCTATCATATCTGCGCCTGCTTCGATTGCCTTCATATATGTCAGGCTGCCAAGTCCGCTTGTTGCGTGTGTATGAATCTCAAGAGGAATCGATATAGCTGCCTTGATGTCTTTGACAAGCTTGTATGTGTTGTACGGGTCAAGCAGTCCGGCCATGTCTTTGATACATACGGAATCAGCTCCCATCTGCTCTATTTCCCTGGCAAGATTTACGAAAATCTCATTTGTATGGATAGGGCTGATTGTATATGACATTGTGCCCTGTGCGTGCGCTCCGCATTTTTTGGTTGCTTTTATTGCTCTTTCGATGTTTCTCATATCGTTCAGGGCATCGAAAATTCTGATTACATCTATACCGTTTGATACCGCCTTGTCAACGAACTCATCGACAACGTCATCGGCATAATGTCTGTAGCCCAGCAGGTTCTGGCCTCTTAAAAGCATCTGAAGCTTTGTGTTTTTAACTTTTTTTCTGATGATTCTGAGTCTGTCCCAAGGATCCTCGTCAAGGAATCTGATACATGCGTCATAAGTTGCGCCGCCCCACATTTCGAGAGCGTTATACCCGATATTATCTAAGGTTTCCAGAACAGGAAGCATTTCTTCGGTAGTCATTCTTGTTGCGATCAGACTCTGATGACCATCTCTTAATACAGTTTCTGTAACTCCTACTTTTGCCATATTTCTCTCCTTACTGCAGCCTGAAACAACTGCTGTTTATCTTTAATATTCTAATTATATACGAAATCCCGAATAAATCTACTGGTATTTTCAATGTATACATAATTTTTTAGACATTTTTCGGGCAGGTCAGAGTTCCTTTTCAAACATCTGCCTGCAAAGCTCTGTTTTGCAGGGGAGGCTGTCCTCAAATACTATCTTGCCTCTGTCTGTCTTGGGGTTTTCAAGTCCTGCGGCTTTGAGTCTGCGCTTTAGCTGCTTTGCGGTGCCGAGGCTCCCGTCGATTATTCTGACGCTGTCACCTGCAATTTTCTGTATGGTCTTCTTTGCAAACGGATAGTGGGTGCAGCCCAGCACTATATAGTCTATATCCTCGTCAAGATATGGCATCAGAAGCTCAAGTATATATTTTTCAAGCTTCTCCCCCTCTGTATTGCCGTCTTCTATCAGATCTGCAAGCCCCGGACACGGCAGCGGATATACTGTGCCCTCGTCTGCATATTTTGCCATAAGGCTCCGGAATTTTTTTTCTCTGATTGTCATGGGGGTTGCCATAACCACAACGGTATGCCTTTCGTCTCCGGAAACCGCAGGCTTGAGAGCCGGCTCTATTCCTATCACAGGGATATCTGTGTATCTGTCCCTGAGGAGCCTGATTGCCGCACTGGTTGCCGTGTTGCAGGCCACCACCAGAGCTTTGATTCCCTTGGAATAAAGATACTCTGCTCTGTCCATTACAATCCGCCTTATCTGCGAAAGCTCCTTGGTACCGTAAGGTGCGTTTACGGAGTCTCCGAAAAATATGCAGTCTTCGTTTGGCATCAGTTTCACTATTTCTTTTAATACGCTTATGCCTCCGATGCCCGAATCCATTACGGCCACCGGGAGGCTGCTTCTGTCGTCATTCATAATGTCGTCCTTAATTGTCTTTTTTTACTTTCTGACTTATCCATTCCAGTACTCCCGGAGCTGATGCATACAGGAACTTACATTTTTCGATTGCATAAATAACCTCTTCCTCCGAGCCTCTTCTGTATCCGTCTATAAACGGCATATCGTCATCGTCATCATAATCATAATCATCTTCCGAGTCAAGAAAATAGCGGTCAAAGCCTTCTCCTCTTATTAATCTGAGATACTTCTCCGCAGTCTTGTAACTGTCTTTTTTGTAATACAGTGTAATAAGCGGCAGAAGCATATGCACCGAGCATTCGTTGTATTCTCTGTAGAGCCTCATTGCCGAAAGCTCATCCTCAAAACACGCATAAAGTCCCATAAGTATATATCTGATGCCCGCATTGTCGCTGCTGTTCAGTTCAAGCAGTTCCTCACATTCATCCACAGCTTTTTTGTGCTTGCCCAGAGCGGTAAGAAGCTCAATGTATGTGCACCTTGCCCTCATATACGGTCTTGTCTCAATTATTCCCCAGAAGGCTCCTATGCAGTCATCATCAAAGCAGCCTTCTTCTCTCAGATATTTCTCTGCTTTTGTTATAATTTTTTCAAGCTTCTTTTTGAATTTTTCGGGATCACTGCCATACTTAATATCGGCAATTATCACCTCTGCATCTGTGCAGTGCTCGTCAATCTCCAGTGCTTTTTGGGCATATCTGACCGCTTCTTTTTCTGTAGGAGCATCATAGGCCATCTCAAGACAGTCCCATGCGGTCTCAAGCTCCATAGCATTACGGCTTTGCAGGTTTTCGTTATATTGCGCTATAAATTCCTGCATGGCCGCACTGGCCTGTTCCTCGCTCTCAAATTCGTTTGCCTCCATAAACTTCTGCATTTCTCTGAAAATTTTTTCTGATGTTATGCTCATAATTCCCTCTCCTCTCTGTATGATGCTACAACTTATCGTATTTGACACTGCTGCCTTTGCTCCTGTCTACCGGATATTTCTCCCCGTTCTTTTTGATTTTGCGAAGAAGCTCTTTTTTAAGGTCTGCATCTATTGCGTCCGCAAGCATTATGCAGTACAGCACAACGTCTGCAATCTCATCGCACAGCGCCTCTCTGTCGTACTCGCTGTTCCACTGAAAACACTCCAGAAGCTCGCCTGCCTCTATTGATACGGATTTGGCAAGGTTTTCGGGTGTGTGGAATCTGCCCCAGTTTCGTTCTTCATTGAATTTCCTGAGTATATCCCTTATTTCTTCCATTAAGTAAATGCCTTTCTGTGTCTGTTATGATATAAGTATATATCAAATTCCTACATATATAAAGGGGAATTTATTCGTTCGTGCATAAATTCACGCTTATTCATATTTTATTCACTATTTTTTTGTATTTATGCGGTATTCCCCGACTTTTTTTAATATTTATTCATAGTTTTTTATGAAAAGCTATTGACATATGCATAAAACAGTAGTAAAATCGGATATGTTCGTTACACTTAATAAATATTCATCGAATATTATTATACATCTATAGACGATAAGAAAGGAATTTAGTTATGAAAAAGTTATTGGCAGTAGTTTTAACCGTTGCAATGGTTTTCGCATTTACAGCCTGCGGCGGCGGTTCATCAGAAGATGAAAACGGTTTATCAACAGTAGAGTCAGGCGTGCTTCATATGGCAACAAACGCAGCTTTCCCTCCATACGAAATGACTGACGACGAAGGCGGATTTGAAGGTATCGACGTTGAAATCGCAGAGAAAATTGCAGACAAGCTTGGTCTTGAGCTTCAGATTGACGATATGGATTTCTCATCAGTGCTTACAGCAGTGCAGGGCGGCAAGGCTGACATCGCCATGGCAGGTCTTACAGTAACACCTGAAAGACAGGAAAACGTTGACTTCACAGATTCATACGCAACAGGCGTACAGGTTGTTATCGTTCCCGAGGATTCAGATATCAAGACTGTTGACGATCTTGCAAACGACAAGATGATCGGAACACAGGAAGGTACTACAGGTTATATTTACTGCTCAGATACCGTTGAAAACGGCGGCTACGGCGAAGATCACGTAATCGCTTACACAAACGGAGCTACCGCTATTCAGGCTCTGCTTGCAGGCAAGGTTAATGCAGTTGTTATCGACAGCCAGCCGGCTAAAGAATTCGTGGCTGCAAACGACGGTCTTAAGATTCTTGAAACAGAATACGTTACAGAAGACTATGCAATAGGTATTTCAAAGGACAACCCTGAACTTCTTGAAGCAGTAAACAACGCTCTCAAGGAACTCATCGAGGATGGTACAGTACAGGAAATCCTGGACAAATATATCAAGGCTGAATAAACATTGGCGTTAACAAGGGGTGGCTGATGCCATCCCCTTTTTCATTGAAAGTTCAAAAGAAATGTGAGGTGAACAAATATGTTTTCAGGTCTTGAAGCGCAATTCGCCCAGAGCTTTATCGAAGGCAACAGGTGGCTCGCTTATCTGAAAGGACTAGGAATATCATTTGAAGTAACGCTTGGGGCTCTGTGCCTTGGTGTAATTCTCGGTGTACTTGTTGCAGTGGTTCGTACATCACATGACCAGCAGGCTCCGGGACACAAAAACATACTGCTTGGCATACTCAATGCCATATGCAAGATATATACAACCGTAATCAGAGGAACACCAATGATGGTACAGCTGCTGATTATGGGTTTTATAGTATTTGCATCAAGCAGAAATCTTGTTATGATTGCGGTTATCACCATGGGTATAAATTCAGGAGCATATGTTTCCGAAATTATCCGTTCAGGTATCATGTCAATAGACAAAGGCCAGATGGAAGCCGGCAGATCTCTGGGTATGGGATATGTGCCTGTTATGAGGCATATAATTATTCCCCAGGCCATCAAAAACATACTGCCTGCCCTCGGCAACGAGCTTATCACTCTGTTTAAGGATACATCACTGGTAACTGTTATCGGTCTTGCCGATCTGACCAAGGTTGCCATACAGGTACAGGCAAAAACATACCAGGCATTTATGCCGTTTATAGGTATCGCGGTTGTATACCTTACAATAGTACTTATTCTTACATGGCTGCTTGGCATACTCGAAAGGAGGCTGCGTCAAAGTGATAGACATTAAAAATCTTTCAAAAGCCTTTGGAGACAACCTTGTCCTTGACAATATCTCCGAACATATCTACCCCGGCGAAAAGCTGGTTATAATCGGGCCGTCAGGATCGGGCAAATCGACATTTTTAAGATGTCTGAATATGCTTGAACGCCCCAACAAAGGCACCATCACCTTTGACGGTATGAACATTACAGAAGCTTCTGTTGACATAAACAAGGTAAGACAGCAGATGGGAATGGTATTCCAGCATTTTAATCTGTTTCCTAATATGACGGTACGAAAGAATATAACTCTGGCTCCTGTGCAGACAGGGTTTATGAAACAGGCCGAGGCAGATAAAGAAGCTGACAAGCTTTTGGAGCGTGTAGGTCTTATGGATAAGGCAGACGCTTATCCCGCATCACTTTCGGGCGGACAGAAGCAGCGTATAGCAATAGTAAGAGCTATGGCCATGCGGCCTAAGGTAATGCTCTTTGACGAGCCTACATCAGCTCTTGACCCTGAAATGGTAGGAGAGGTTCTGGATGTTATGAAGCAGCTTGCCGAGGAGGGCATGACAATGGCTGTTGTAACTCACGAAATGGGATTTGCAAGAGAAGTCGGAAGCCGGGTTGTATTTATGGATGACGGTCATATCATAGAGGAGAACACCCCTGAGGAGTTTTTCAGCAATCCGCAGTCCGAAAGACTTAAAACATTCTTAAAAAAGGTACTCTAAAAGCGCGGCCATCCGCGCTTTTTTGCTGCCTTATTTCGGGTTCCTTGACTTGTGGCCAAATTAAAGGTATAATATAGCCACATTCAAAGGAGGTTATATTATGCAGATTATTCCCATGCGTGCACTAAAAGACACAGTTGATATAGAGCGACGCTGCTCTGAGGAGAACGGTCCTGTCTACATTACAAAAAACGGATACGGTCGTCTTGTGGTTATGGATATCGAATACTACGAAAAAACCATGCGCAGAATATACGAAGCCAAGATGATAATAGAGGGACTCGAAGATGTCAGAGAAGGTCAGGTTTCAGACGGCAAAACCGTAATAGACAGCATAAGGAGCAAGTATGGACTCTAAATACTCTTATCTGTTTTCAGCAAAGGCAGAAGCCGATCTTGACGGTATTGTCCGATACATTGCACTTACGCTGTCAAACCAGGCCGCAGCCACTGACTTTATTGACAGACTGCTTGCAGTTATTGATGACACCTGTCTGTTCCCTCAAAGCGGTATGCCCTCTGCAACAGAATTTATTCCCGATATGGGCATAAGGAAAAAACCTGTGGGAAACTATATTGTATATTATCTGCCTGATGACACAAATAATACAGTAACTATCCTGCGAATAATCTACAGCAGGCGTAATTTAAGCGAAATTATAGCTGAAATCAATACATAATTAAAAGCGCGGCCATCCGCGCTTTTTTGCTGCCTTATTTAAGTGTATTTATAAATCCCGGATTTTTTATCAGAGGTCTTGAAAAACCGAACAGGTTCACTTTACTACAGCTGCTTATTTCCTCAAGCTGCGCAAGCTCTCTTAACCCTCCTGTCAGAATTACGGGGCTGTCAATAAGCTCCGCAAGCCTGACTGCTGCTTCTCTGTAATATGCTCTGTCTGTTTCCGGATGAAATTTCCACCTGTTGCCGCTTACTTCTATGGCATCAATCCCTATCCTTGCGGCCTCGGTGCCCATCTCAAGAAAATCCTCCACGGTGATGCCTCCGGGCACTTCATCGGAAGAATTGATTTTTAGCCATACGGGGAAATCCTCGCCTGCAGCCTCTCTGACAGCCGTATACACATCTGATATTATGCGAAATCTGTTTAATGCGCTGCCGCCGTATTCGTCAGTTCTTTTGTTGAATATCGGTGTTATCCACTGCGACAGCTGGTATCCGTGGGCTGCGTGTATCTGCACTCCGTCAAAGCCTGCTTTCTTTGCTCTTACTGCGGCTTCTGCAAACAGCACTGCCATATCCGCTATATCAGACCTGCTCATTTCCTTTGGTGTGAGACCTGAGTCGGGGTGCGTAACTGCCGACGGACCGATAATTTTAGCATTATCAGGATCAGCCTGCCTGAATGACGAGCCGTGAACAAGCTGCATTATTATCCTGCTGCCGCCTCTGTGGGCAGCCTCCGTCACTTCCCTGTATTTGTCGGTAAGCTCATCTGAATATATGCCAAGCTGGTTGTCTGCGGGTTTTTCGTAGTCTGCAATATATGTGTAGCTTGTTATGATTGTCCCTATGCCGCCTTCTGCCAGCTCTCTGTATATTTTTGTTATCTCCTCATTGGGAGAACCGTCGTCATCAGCCTTGCCTTCATATGTGGCAGACCTTACAAAATGGTTTCTGACTTTGAGATTTCCTATATATGTCGTATCAAAAAGGTTCATATCTGCTCCTTTACTTCGAGGTGTGATGTGCAGTTCGGGCACCTTACAGCATCAATTGAAATCTGACTTCTGCAGTAAGGGCATTCTCTGGTATCCGGCTTCGCCTCCTCCTGTTTTTTGCTCAGCACCGATATGCGGTTCATCGCTCTGATTATCAGAAACAGTACAAGCGCCACCAGCAGGAAGTTAATAACTGCCATTATGAAGTTGCCGTATGCGAAGGTTGCTCCAAGCAGCGAAACTCTGAGGTCTGAAAAATTGACTCTTACCAGAAGTCCCAGCAGCGGTGAAAGCAGGTCGTCAACAAGTGATGTGACTATAGCTGTAAATGCAGCTCCTATGATAATGCCCACAGCCATATCCATCACATTGCCTCGCATTGCAAATTTCCTGAATTCTTCAAAGAATGTTTTCATCCCGCTAATCCTCCGCCTCTATTTCCTGTATTTTGTCAAGGCATTTTTTGCATACGATATATCCGATGGTCATATCTATCGCATACAGTGTCAGATATACACCTGTGACAAACTTCGCGTGTTTTTTGTAGTTCCAGTCTGTAAAAATGTTTTTCATAACAGATTTCTCCTTGTATTATCTAATAGGCAATATGATATTTAAGTCCGTAGAATCTGCTCTCTGACCTGTAGAAGAACTTGGTTGAAACCTTGGAGCCCGAAGATGCGCCCTCGTCAAAGGTCACATCGACATAATATCTGCTGCCGCTTTTTAGTTTTATTACATTCCACATATGTGCTTCATAGTCACTGCCTCCCGCGCTTCCTGCCGCAACGCCGCTTACGATGCCGCAGTCAACGCCTGCTCTGTTCATAAGCATAGCGTACAGCAGCGCAAAGCTCTGGCATACTCCTTTTTTGTTTTTGAGCAGGCCGTAAAAATCATAGCTTGCAGGATATTTTGACGGATTTTTAACTGCCGCATAATCATAGGAGTAGTTCTTAATCATATAGTCGTGTATCGCTTTTGCTTTTGCTTTGGTTGACATTCCCGATTTGATGGTTTTCTTGAGAATAGTATTCATCTGATCATTATATTTTACTGCCGTATCTCCCGCCTTTGAGGCCAGCTCAGGGTTATTGCCCAGAGCAGTAACCCTATACATAAGATTGTAGCTGACTTTCACCGCTACAGTCGCATTGCCGTTTTCAATCGTACCCTCTGTATTATGCTTGGTGGTCATACCCTCGCTCCAGTCAGTTGCATAATATGCAAATACATCATAGAGCTCTTCAGAGCATGAGAATTTAATGTTTGTTTCAAGGTTCTCACAGGCGTTCATATACATTGAATACAGATCGTCAGGGTCTGTAACAGTCATTCCCGCTTTATATTTTGTATCGTTTGGAGTAAATGAGGTTGCTATAAGGCCCTTGCCGTCAGGTGTATCATCATATACGCTGTCCTTGTCAAAAATACCCTCTGCAATTTCTTTTTTGCCGGAGAAGGTATCAAAAATCTGAAGCTGATATCCGCCTTTTTCGTTAATGAACGTGCCACCTGTTATACTGAGATCAGTTCTGTTTTGCGCTCCCAGCGCCGCGCTTTCCTTAACCTTGCATACTGCTTTGCCTCCGGTCATTGAAAATACAGCCTTGCCGGTAAGAGGGCTTATATTTATTGCAGTACTCTGTCTGCCTGTAAAAGTTCCGCCTTTAACAGTGCATTTGCCTCTGTCCATGGTTAAGGCCTGTCTGGTTCCTGTAAAGCTGCCTCCGGAAATTACAGCGGTCGTTTTATCTGAGCCTGTCATATACATTGCAATTCCGTTCTGACCTGTCGCTTTAATGCTGCCGCCCGTAACGCTGACAGTCCCGCCGTTCTGGTAAATTCCATATGCCTTGCCCTGCAAAGTTCCCGATCCGACTTTAAGACTGCCTTTGCCGCAGCCTGCAGCATCACCGCTACTGTTTGTATTATTTATACTGCCGCCGGAGGCTGAGGATTTAACAGTCAGTCTGCCGCCATTTACATAGATAAGGCTTGATCTGCTGCTGCCCCTGATGCTGTGACCGTTCAGGTCAAGTGTCTTGGCGCCGCCGGTAACTCTGATTTCTTTTTTGATGCCGCTGATATCTGACGTCAGCTTGTATGTTGCGCTCTTTGAGTCAGTCAGCGCCTTGGTAAGTCCCGCTGCAGAGGAGATTTTCACTACTGATGCAGCCTCTGCCGTAAGCGCTGTCTGAGGCAGGCACAGTGCTGTCACAAGGCACAGCGCCAGCGCAATTATAAATGCCGGTTTTCTGATTTTCATAAGCTTTACCGCCTTTCACTGAATGAAAACATTTATTGTTCCGATGCGATTATAATAGCAGATGCCCCTGCATAATGCAAGGGCACCGGTATAAATCAGCCTTTCAGATCTCCGGCCGCTTTTATTTTTACTCTGTTGGTATTTCCCGCGTAATAAGCAAGCGGTACATCCTCAACCTCAATGATTTCAACAGTATCTCTTATGGCACCTGCCGAAACAGCCATTTCCGCCGCTTCTTTTTTGGCCTGCTCAAGCGCCTGCTCACGAGGAATCTCATCATAATTTATAAGTTTCTCGTATGTGCCGCTTACCTTTGATATGGCAGAGCCTATGGCATTGGCGCAGCCGAAATGTTCAGGCTTGACAACAGAGGCTGCACCCTGCAGACTGTCAGGCAGCACTATCGAACCGCCGCCAACAAGTATAACATCTATGTCACTGTTTGAAATTTTCATTGCATCAATGGATTCCTCGACCATTTCACGCATTGCAGCCAGCGCTTTTTGAGCAAGCTCCGGAGGAATATCCGAAACAAGAGATGCATCTCCCACATCTGCCATGCCAAGCCTTACGGCTATATCTGTTGCAGTAAGCGTATCTCCGCCAAACACAAGCGCGCGTTCGGTAATCCTGTAACCCACGCTGTCAGGTCCCACCGTTACTGTGCCGTCCTCTCTGCTGCGCACTATCGAACCGCCGCCAAGCCCTATGGATATGACATCTGGCATTCTGAAATTGGTTCTTACTCCGCCTATTGTAACGGCGACGCTTGACTCTCTTGGAAATCCGTTCTGTATTACTCCAAGGTCTGTTGTCGTACCGCCCACATCTATAACCACGGCATCTTTGAGACTGCTCAGATAGCTTGCGCCTCTGATGGAGTTTGTCGGTCCGCAGGCCACTGTAAGTATAGGGTATTTTCTTGCGTGCTCCATAGTCATAAGCGTGCCGTCATTCTGGGAAAGATAAATATCCGCATCGGTAATGCCCTCATCGGCAAGGCTCTTGGCAAATCCGTCCGTGAATTTTTCGGCGACTTTCCACAGCGCCGCATTCAGTATCGTGGCGTTTTCCCGCTCTATAAGGCCCATGGAGCCTATTTCTCCCGATACCGATATATGCACATCATCACCCATCACTTCTCTGCAAAGCTGCGCCGCGCGCTTCTCGTGGTCATCGCGCACTGTAGAGAAAACAGAGGATATTGCGATGGATTTCACACCTTTTGATTTCATTTCAAGGAAAAACTCTCTCGCTGCCGCCTCATCAAGCGGTGCAAGCTCCCTGCCGTCATATTCGCTGCCGCCGCCGATTATTGTGTTGCCCGCGGCGATTTTTTTAATGTCATCCGCCCAGTCAACCATAGGCATAATTCCCGTTGTCGCAGGCGCTCCTATTCTCATAATGCCGATTTCCGCAAGGTTTTTGCGCTCTACAATGGCATTGGTGCATTGTGTTGTTCCCAGCATTGCCTGTTTTATCAGGTCTCTGTCAACACCTGTTATCTCTAATATATCACGAATCGCACCGATTATTCCGTCATAGATATCCTCAGAGGTCGGGTGCTTTATATCCGCAACTATATTCAGATTTTCGTCTATAAGTACGGCGTCCGTATTGGTTCCGCCTACGTCTATCCCCAGTTTATACATTATTTCCAGCCTCCTTTGCAGCGTTCTTCTAATGGAATATAGTCTGTATCACAGCCAAAGTATCCCGGTCCCACAAGCTCAAGGCCTTTTTCGGTACGCCACATTTCAAAGCATTTAAGACCCACCGCCAGAACACGTTTGCCGTATTTCAGAGCATCAGTTGTAATAGGAATAAATGTGTCTGTGTCCACAAGACATATCAGATCCGGTGTTGTTGCCACTATCTCTCCGTCTACCGTTGCTGTAAGATTTTCATTCTGAAACTCCACGAATGCCTGATGTCCCCTGCATTCTCCTATACCCTCCAGCACAACTCTGCCGAAGTTGAAGGCGCCTCTTGTTTCACGAAGCACATCTGTGATTTTGCCTTTGAACAGCTTGTATGCCCCCGAAAACTCAAGAAAATACTCTTCGGGAGTCTTATCGCTGCTGTTTTTGACGTTCCTGATGGCCTCACCCAGTTCCTGACTTCTTGTAACAATATTTTTAACGGCATATTTTTTAAGCTGCGCTCCGCTCATAGGATAAAGCGCCACCGATACCGAGCCTCCGCAGCTCATGGTAACTGCCCTTGCCAGCTCCTCTGTCCATTTGTTTGTAATGGTTTCAAATATAACGCTGTTGCCTTTTTCGTCTGTAAGAGCCATCGGGGTTGCGCTGATTCCGCCGATTGTAAATGTAACCATCTGAAGTTCGGGAAATGCTCTGCCCATGCCGTCTGCATCAACCAGCGGCAGTCCGAGTCTGGCACAGGCTGCAATAGGCAGCATTGAGTTGACGCCGCCTGCCTCTATAGGCAAAAACGCATATATCTTCTTACCGAAAAACCTCGAAACCATATCATAAAGAGTCTGATACTCACTGCCGCCTATGCCTTTTTCGGCAAGCACCGTAGGCGCTCCCATCATTGCGATGGGAACAACCAGCGCATCATCGGGAATTTCCTCAGGGTCAAGCAGAGTCACCTCGCCGCACTCTCTGACTGCACCCATTGCAACAAGCTTGCCAACATATGGATCTCCTCCGCCGCCTGCGCCAAGCAGCGCTGCGCCCAATGCTATGTCTTCGATTTCTTTAATACCTATCTTACGCACCTTTAATTCCTCCTTTTATCTGGCCGCCGCAGTAGCCTCTTCAACTGTCATTTCGCCTTTGCCTGCCATTACTGTTTTGCCAAGCAGCTTATAGAGAACAATATATATTACAAACGCAATTATCACACCGTCCAGCGCCGGACTGAATACTGTAATAATGCCGAGGGTTTCAAGAAGTGCAAAACCTCCTCCGCATACCCATGCTATAATTCCTATCCAGTTGATACCTCTTACAGGCTTCCATATATTCTTACTGCCCTTACAGATTATCCAGTAGTCGCTTATAACTATTCCCATAATAGGAGGAACAACAGCACCTATGATGCTTATGTATGTGTTCAGCACATCCGCAAGTCCCATTATCGCCAGTATTATGCCGATAACTCCGACCGCCATGGTAACCTTAGGGCGATCCCTGTCTCTGATTGAAAACATCTTGCATACCGCAAGTCCCGACATATATGCATTGCCTGTGTTGGTTGTCCATGTTGCAAGTATGAGTACAAGCATTGCAACAACAGGAAGTCCAAGTCCTGCGAACATATTCGTAACATCGTAGCTGCCGCTGCCCAGAGCCATTACTGCGCCTATCATAATCATAAATACCGCTGCCGGAAGCACTCCCAGAACCGTAGCTTTTACAACATCGCCTCTTGATCTGCAGTATCTTGTATAGTCCGAGTTGCAGGTTGCGCCAAGTGCAAACAGTCCGATAACCGTCGATATTGCAACAGGTATGCTCATTACATTTGTCTCCACCGCGCCTGATATTTCACTCCAGCCTGCAGTATTAATCGAGTGTATGCAGCCGTATCCGCACAGTATTACCAGCAGAGGCACTGCAATATAGTTTAATACCGCCATCCATCTGACACCGTAAACCGCTGTTATGAACATGACAGCTCCCCATATCACGCATGAAAGCCAGAATGGAAAAGCAACACCCATGGTTTCCATCAGCGTATTAAATGCCAGAGCGCAGGTTGCCGTCTGAACCGCAAACCAGCCTGTTTCGGCTATAAATATTACAAGCGCCATTGAAAAATTGGCACCTGTCATGCCAAAGGCATGGGTTGATGTCATTGTTGCGTTAAGTCCCAGATCACTTCCTATCATGCCTCCAAGCACCATCAGCAGACAGCATACCGCAAAGCCTGTCACCGTTACTGCAAATATAGAGCCTATGGTCAGGTTTTCGGCAAATATGCCTCCCACCATCAGCATAGGTATGCATATCATTGTACCTATCCATATGAATGCAACACTGCCCCACGAACGTCTTTCGTCGCTGCTTATCTGCGACAGGCCTTTATCATTATTTCCGTTTGATTTGACTTTGTTTTCTGCCATAATAAAACCTCCGTTTCTGCTTATTCATAATATATCTGATTTTATACTCCGAGGGCTGTTATTGGAATTGTCATTATGGCATAAAAAATATACCCGTCACTTTGTCCTAAAAGACAAGGTAACAGGTACTGTGTTTTTCTATTTGAGCAGCCTGCTGACTGCAAGTGCCTGATACAGCGGGATACTGTCAGGCATTTTGTTTGGCCTAAAACCCAATTCGTCAGAAATGACTCTGAGTCTGTATTTAATTGTATTTTTATGCAGAAACATAATTTCTGCCGTCCCCGTAACGCTTGAATCGGTATCAAGAAGATATATGGCAAGAGTTTCGGGCACATCCCAGTCGCAGCCTGCCGACCGGAGCTTCCTAAGGTAGGCAAACGCCGCATTGACAGACTCCTCACCTCTGTCTGCAAGCTGATGACAGGAGGCTGCAAATTCAATGTCGCCTATGCTGAACCATTTTCGCAGCGGATAGATTTTGGCCGTATCAGATATATACTGCCTGTGCTTCATATAGGCATTTCGTACATCTGCGGTATTTTCAAGACTTCCGCAGCGCGACACCGTTATATTCTCACCTGAAGCTTCTGTTTCCTTTATTATCTCCTTCGCTGTTTTTTCCGCCTGCATTTCGGAATACGGCGTGCTTGAAAACAGCAGCAGCTCATCTTCATATATGTCCGCAAAAACAACATCTGCACATTCCCGCAGACATTCGCATATGATATCCTTATGTTCTCTCAGAAACTCCGTACTGTCCGCGCTGTTTCCACGTAAAATCCAAAGCTCGTGTATGCTTGCAATGTCTATTTTGAAGATGTCCGAAAGCCTGCGCATTTTTATGGGGTCGTCCTGAATTATGGCACGTATAAGCTCTCTTATCGCTATGGTGCCGTGCTCTCTGCCCCATATGTTAATACATATACGCACCACATCTGCAATCTGCTCTTTGATTCTCCTGTTAAGCTGCATCCCCTCTTTGATAACAAACAGATGCATCATATCGCTGCCGTCGGGGTATATCCTGAAATGGCAGATACTGCTGTCAGGCAAAAACTCGCACCGGGTTTCTCCCTCGGTTTTAGCGTACTTCTTCAGATATTTCAGATTGTCATCAAGAGTTTCTCTCATAATCTGAGGCCATGGCGCAATATTGAGCACATTCATGGCCGAGTCGGTAAGCACCACCGATGACAGTACCCTGTCGCTTAACATTCTCAGCACCGTATCAACGCTTCTCTGATGCTCCGGCAGCCTTGAAACTCTTGCAAGAATATCAGATACTATGGAATCGCTCTCCGCCCTGTCATTGAATATATATTCGTTGACGTCACTTATAACCTCGCTGTACCTGAGAGTTTTGAGAGAAGGCATTCTGATAAGCACAAAATCCAGCTCATCGGCAATATCAATCAGTTTTCTGTCAACTTCGCGAAGGTATATGCCCACATAAAATATGATAAGCCCCACCTCGCCGCCCTCGGCAAGTCTCCTTATATTTGCGCACTGACATTCGATATCCTCAAGGCAGTTGAGAAAGCCGGTTATTACAATCTCACTTCCGAAAAACTCTCCCTGACCGAAAACACCGTCAACAAGCTGCCCCGGATCTGTAGCCTCAAGCACCGAAATCGAAGAAACTATTTTGTTAAGGCCTCTGTGACCTCCTATGACCTCTGCCTGTCTTAGAGAAGGCAGTTTTAACAAATCGGAAACCGTAATACTCATAACAATTCTCCCGTCTGTTTTGTGATGCTATATTTTCCACTGATATTTTCTTATATCAACATGGTTTTCGTCTTTTAGCTCCACGCCTTCATCCAGAAGCAGCTGTTTTTGCATATCCCATCCCGGAACAAGCCTGCCTGCGTGGTTTACTACTCTGTGGCACGGATAATCTCCGTAAAACTCCGCCATGGACAGAACCCTGCCCACAAGCCTTGAATTTTTTTCTCTGCCCGTAAGCCTTGCAATCTGCCCGTAGGTTGCGACATTTCCCTCAGGTATCTCCTCAACCGCAGAAAGTATTTCGTAAATCAGATCATCGTTAAGAATTCTGCTCATATCACATAATCATTTAGACAGTACATCTACAAGCTCTAACATATACGGGTCTATGTCTCTTGTAATCTCAAGAGCCTCCGAAAGAGGCACTGCTGTAATTTTATTGCCGACAATACCTAAAGCTTTGCTGTCTTCATCATCATACAAAAGCTCCGCCGCTTTTGCACCTGTCATTGTTGCAAGTATTCTGTCGTCAGATGTAGGGCTGCCGCCGCGCTGCAGATAGGAAAGCACCACCATTCTGGTTTCTCTGCCTGTGATTTCGGATATTCTGTCAGCCACCTCATGCGAGGAAAGCTTAGAGCCCTCCGCCTTGATGATTATACTGTGCTTCTTGCCTCTGGCTCTGCCTTCAAGTATCTTCCTGCATACATCGCCCATATCGTAGTCTTTTTCGGGAATCATAACAAACTCCGCACCTCCCGCAAGACCTGCGTGAAGCGCAATATCCCCGCAGTTTCTGCCCATGACCTCAACAATGGTTGTCCTGCCGTGAGAAGATGATGTGTCTCTCAGTTTTGATATATCATCAATTACCGTGTTTACTGCCGTATCAAAGCCTATGGTATAGTCTGTATAGCCCAGATCGTTATCAATGGTGCCGGGTATTCCCATGATTTTAATACCTCTCCTGTCAAGCTCCAGAGCACCTGTAAGCGAGCCGTTGCCGCCTATAACAGCAAGTCCCTCTATACCGAAAGCCTCAAGAACAGACAAAGCCTTGTCCTGCCCTTTTGATGTCATAAATCTCTCACTTCTTGCAGTTCCAAGCACTGTACCGCCTCTGTGTATAATACCGCCGACAGAGGCTCTGTCCATCTCCCGTATATCGCCGTCAATCAGGCCCTCATAGCCTCTGTTGATGCCGTAAACCGTCATGCCCCTGTCAATACCGCATCTTACTACAGCTCTTATTGCGGCGTTCATTCCCGGAGAATCTCCGCCGCTTGTCAGCACTCCTATTTTTTTCATCTCTATACCTCCTTGAAGTTCTCTGCACCTACAATCTGTATCACCGCATTTTTGAATTCTTCGGAAACCTCCACCCACATATCAGGTTTTGCTCTGTAGGTTTTACCGTTTGCATATATGATTACAGGCGTATCACCTCTGTGTTTTACAATTTCTTCATTCACTCCGGCAAGGCCATGCTCTGCCGACTGCGGTATCCTTATTTTTACCGTACTTCCGGCCTCCGCCGCCGCTTTGATGTCTATAACAGTATCCGCAAGCACCTTGGGCGCCTCATCCTCTTTGAAATTCAGCCTGCCTTTTACTGCAACTATATTGTCCTCTTTGAGGCAGCCTGCGCACTTCTCATATACATTAGGGAATACGATAACCTCAAACGAGCCGTACATATCCTCAATGTCAAGGAATGCCATACGCTTGTTGTTTTTGGTTGTGAGCATTTTTTTGCCTGAAATAATGCCTGCCATGGTAACTTTCATTCCGTCTGCGATATTGCCGGTTTGAGCTTCATCGCTGTCAAGGCTGTCGCTTGTATGGGTCACCAGTTTTTCTATGCGCTCTCTGTATTCATTAAGCGGATGCCATGTCAGATACACTCCCAGCATTTCTTTTTCCATTGCCGCAAGTATCTCCCTTGGGAAATTAGCGACATCAGGCAGTCTGCCTGTCAGGTTTTGAACCGACATCTCATCTGCATTCATCTGAAAAAGCGACATCTGCCCCGCTATGTTTTTTCTGGCAGTGTTCTGCGCCGACTCTATGGCGCTTTCGTATACGGCAAGAAGCTGCGCTCTGTTTTCGCTGATGCAGTCTAAGGCTCCGGCTTTAATCAGCGACTCTATGGCTTTTTTGTTGATATCGTGTATATTGAGGTTTTCTATGAATTTATATATATCAGACGCTCTGCCTTTTTCTTCTCTGGCTCTGATTATCTCTCTGATTACACCCTCTCCGACATTTTTAACCGCCATCATGCCAAACCTTATTTTGCCGCTTTCGACTGTGAATTTCACATGGCTGTCAAGCACGCTCGGAGGCAGCACTTCAATGCCCATCTCCGCGCAGTTTTTCATGTATTTTGCGATATGCTTAGGCTCTCCCATAACGCTTGTCATAAGCGCGGCCATAAATTCTACGGGGTAATGGGTCTTGAGATATGCCGTTTCGTAGCCTACCACAGCATATGCCGCCGCGTGGGACTTGTTAAACGCATACTGTGCAAATGTAACCATCTGGCTGTAGATTTCCTCCGCAGCTTTTTCGGATACACCGTTTCTGACACATCCGAGTATATCAACGCTTCCGTCCTCATTATCTCTGCCGTATATGAAATTCTGCTTTTCTTCGAGCATTACATCCATTTTTTTCTTGCCCATGGCGCGCCTTACAAGGTCGGAGCGGCCGTAGGTATAGCCTGCCAGATCTCTTACTATCTGCATTACCTGCTCCTGATACACAAGGCAGCCGTAGGTTACGGAGAGTATCGGTTCAAGCTTCTTATCTATATAACTGATGTTTTCGGGATTTTTTTTGTTTTCGATGTATGTAGGAATAGATCCCATCGGCCCCGGTCTGTAAAGAGATATTCCCGCAACAATATCCTCAAAGCAGTCTGGTCTCAGGTTTTTCATAAACTGTGTCATGCCTGCCGATTCAAGCTGAAACACTCCCTGCGTGTTGCCTGAGGCTATCAGTTCATATACCTCAGGGTCGTCATAGTCCATGCGTGAAAAATCTATATCCACGCCATGATTTTTTTTGATCATCTCCAGTGCATCCCTTATAACCGTAAGGTTCCTTAGCCCCAGAAAGTCCATTTTGAGAAGCCCCAGCTCCTCTATTGTAGTCATCGGGAACTGTGTTGATATGCCTTTTTCGGCAAGGTACAGGGGTACATATTCATTGATGCTTTTTTTGGATATAACAACGCCTGCCGCATGGGTTGATGCGTGTCTTGGCATACCCTCAAGGGCTCTGGACATATCAAGCACCTTTGCAACGGTAGGGTTTGTTTCATACATATTTTTGAGTTCCGGATTAAGTTCAAGAGCCTTGTCAATGGTTATCTTGAGGTCAAACGGTATTGCCTTGGCTATGGCGTCGGTTTCACTGTAGCTGACATTGAGAGCTCTGCCCACATCTCTGACCGCCGCCTTGGCTTTCATGGTTCCAAAGGTTATTATCTGCGCAACCTTGTCCTCACCGTATTTTGATATGACATAGTCTATAACCTCATGTCTTCTCTCATAGCAGAAGTCTATGTCAATATCCGGCATACTTACTCTCTCAGGATTCAGAAATCTCTCAAAGATAAGACCGTATTTGACAGGATCTATATCTGTGATTTTAAGTACATAGGATACAATGCTGCCTGCCGCCGAGCCTCTGCCCGGTCCCACCATTATGCCGTTTTCTTTGGCATAATTGATGAAATCCCATACTATCAGGAAGTATTCCACATAGCCCATCTGATTTATAACAGACAGCTCATAGTCAAGTCTTGATCTGAGCTCCTCAGCCTTGTCTCCGTATCTGTCTCTGAGTCCCGCATCACACAGCTCATCAAGGTACCGGCTTGCTGTTTTGCCGTCCGGCACATCAAATTCAGGCAGGTGCAGCTCTCCGAATGTAAATTCCACATTGCATCTTTCGGCTATTATTTCGGTATTGTCACAGGCGCCCTCTACACCTGCAAACAGGCTTCGCATTTCTTTTTCGCTTTTGAGATAAAACTCGTCGTTTGGAAATTTCATTCTGTCAGGATCGTCAACTGTAGATAATGTCTGTATGCACAAAAGCACATCCTGAGCTTTGGCGTCCTCCTGACTGACATAATGCACATCGTTTGTTGCGACCATAGGAACTTCAAGCTCCTGCGACAGTCTTTTGATGTCCGGCAGTATTGCAGCCTCCTCCTCAAGTCCCTGATTCTGAACCTCAAGATAGAAATTGTCCCTGCCGAATATATCTATGAGGTCAAGGGCTTCGTTTCTGGCGGCATCATAATTTTTGTTCATTAGAAATCTCTGAATGTTGCCTGCAAGACACGCCGAAAGAGCGATGATTCCCTCGCTGTATCTGCGAAGCAGACTTTTGTCCACTCTCGGCTTGTAGTAGAAGCCTCTGGTATAGCTTTCGGAAACTATTTTGATCAGGTTGTGGTAGCCTGTATCGTTTTTGGCAAGCAGCACAAGATGACCCTGATGCTTGTCTTTTTCGGCATCCTTGTCATCCATGGTTCTTGCCGCAGTGTAAACCTCACAGCCTATTATCGGTTTTATTCCGTTTTTGATACATTCTCTGTAAAATTCAATCACACCGAACATCACGCCATGATCTGTAATGGCAAGAGACGTCATTCCAAGCTCTCCGGCCTTTGCCACAACATCTTTGATTCTTGCAGCTCCGTCAAGCAGGCTGTATTCGGTATGCACATGAAGATGAGTAAATCCCATATCTGTTCCTCTTTTATATGATCTGTTTCTGATTCAGCTTAAATGCCGTATATCCTATTGCAGTTCCTATCAGCGCACCTCCGATTATATCGGTAGGGAAGTGCACATAAAGATACAGTCTTGAAAAGGCTATTAGCGCCGCCAAAGGCACTGCTCCATATGCAAATTTCCTGTTTTCGAGTGTAAGCACCGTCGCACATGCGGCCGATGAAAGCGTATGTCCCGACGGGAACGAATAATCACCCGGCACTCCTGTAAGCATATGAAAGTCCTCGTTTATCCAGCAGGGTCTTGGCCTTGCAATAATGTTTTTCAGAAACAGATTGCCTATAAGGACTCCCGCTATGAGGCTTATCACCATAACGATGCCGCATTTCCTGTATTTTTTGGTGCACATCATTACAAACGCGACCGCAAGCCATATGAGGCCTTTGCTTCCCAGCTTTGTGATCACCGGCATCACACTGTCTAAAAATCTGCAAGACAGCGTATCCTGCAGCCAGTCAAGCACTGCGAAATCAATAGTAGTTATATAATCCATAAATCCCTTTGAAATACTCCTTTATGACTGTAAGCAGACCTTTTCGAGCCTGGTCTGTATTTCATCCAGAGGCAGTCTTTCGAGCTCGCATACACCTATATCTCTTGGTATAACTATCACAACAAAATCTCCGCCTTTTTTCTTGTCTGCAGCAGCATAAGGAGCAAGCTCCTCTGCCGTAAAATCAATATCTGCCATATCAAAGCCGCAGTTTGTGAAGGTATCTTTTAGTCTCTGAGCACAAGGTGTATCAAAAATCTGCGCCATTGCAACTATTCCGGATGCCACCGCATCTCCATGTGAAATCGAGTATCCGCTGGCAGCTTCTATCGCATTACCTATCGTATGCCCCAGATTGAGCATTTTGCGTATATGCTGGTCATACAGGTCTTTTTCGACATATTCTTTTTTGAGCTCTATACATCTGCCTATAATATCCTCCATATCGTCTCTGTCCACACCGTTTTCAAACAGTGAAAACAGCTCGTTTCCTGATATTATGCCATATTTGACTGCCTCTGCAAGCCCGTCTCTGAACAGCTCGCCGGGCAATGTGTCAAGTGTATCAACATCGCACAGCACAAGGCTCGGCATCCAGAATGTTCCGACCATATCTCTGCCTGCTGATGTATTGATTCCGTTTTTGCCGCCTATTGCCGCATCTGTCATGGCAAGCAGAGTGGTTGGAATCTGCACAAACTCTATGCCTCTCATGTAGGTTGAAGCTGCAAAGCCCGCTATATCTCCCACAACACCTCCGCCAAGCGCAACTATGAGGTCGGTTCTGTCAAATTCATTTTCGGACAGCACCTGATATATCCTGTCTATCAGCTCCATGTTCTTGCTCTGCTCACCTGAAGCGAATATGTATCTGACCTGTTCAAAACCCTCTTCTTCGAGGCTTGCCGCAACTGTATCTCCGTACAGCTCGTCTACTTCCTCATCTGTGATGATAAGAACGCTGCATGGCCCATGCGCCCATTTTATATATTTGCCGCAGTCCCTGAGCAAATCTCTGCCTATTGCTATTTTGTGCGGTCTTAATACATTCATATCTATTGTAAGCATATGTTTTCTCCTTATTTTTAATATACCAATACCATTTTAACACAAAGCGGCGTCAAAAGACAGAAAAAAAGACAGCTTCGAAATGAAGCCGCCTTTTCATAAATAAAGGAAAGTGAAAATGAAATTGTATTTTGTCTACAATAACTATTATACATAAGTATTTGTCATCTTTGCGTACTGAATGTGAAGAATTTGTAAAGAGTAAAGAAAGCAGACGGTTTGCCGCCTACTTTCCGCTGATTTTTTCTGATTTTTTGCCAAATCCAAGATATTCCTTGTTGTAAAGCCCCGGCACCTCGCCTTTTTGCATATCGTCCGCCGAATATACAAATTCATAGTCAGGGCTTTTGTTAAAGCTGCCTGCGCCTGAGGGAGCATTTATTCTCTGACTGTTATCGAGTTCTTTTTTTGTATTTTTCATATAATCACCTCAGCCTTATTATCTGCATGACAGCCCGGATTATATGCTGTATATTATGGAAAAATGTATGACAGCTTTAATTCAGTCCCTCTCCGCGGCTGAGCTGTATCTCCGCATCTTCAAATTCCATAGGTTCAAGCTCGATAGGCGGTATGCCCGCAAGCATTGTCAGATTTGTAAGCAGGCTGTTCCAGTGAGGATTAAGCTCTGCTACTGTTTCGGTATGAAGCTGTCTTCTGATTTCATCTGTAAGCACATCGGCCTTGTATGAAAAAATACCTACCGTATGAATCCTGATTTCAAGCTGCGTATGCTCATCATCATCTATCTGTATCTCTGCATCCCCGTAGCACATTCTTGCATCTTCGTCAAAATCCAGCCTGTAGTTAACACTTATTTCAAGCTCCAGATCCTTCTCTTCGTTTATGTTTTTTTTGTAGCTTAATTCTATTATTTCATCATCAATGTGTTTTAGTCCTTTCATTGCGTTTCCTCCGTATTTTACTTGCTAACAGCTACATTATAAATAATTCTCTATGTTTTTTCAACAGAAGTTTGGTTTTCTCTGTAAGGAACTCTTGCCGACGGTACATATTTTGATGCCGGATCCACATGAAGCTGCTGGTCGTCAAAAAATATATCCGCACCAAATGATGCAAGCACTCTGCTTTTTTCTATGCCTCCGAGAAAAAACGCCTCATCAACTCTGACATCCCACGCTCTGAGCGTCCTGATGACTCTTTCGTGAGCCGGAGCGCATCTTGCCGTGACAAGAGCCGTTCTGATAGGGGCGCTGTCTGCCTCAAACTGCCTCTGTATGTAGGATATTGTCTTGAGAAATCTGGCAAATGGTCCCTCCGGCAAAGGTTTCATCGCGTTTGCGCGCTCATGCTCCGCAAATGCCTCAAGACCTTTTTCTTTGTATATTTTTTCGGCCTCATCCGAAAATATAACCGCATCTCCGTCAAAAGCAATTTTAATTACATCTATCTCATGCTCGTCATATACCGCCGGGCAGATAAGACCTGCAGCTATACCCGCATTTACCGCATCCTGCACATCCTCTTCGTTGGCTGAAAGAAAAAGATCCGTGTCAAAAGCATCAAGATAAGGCTCTATACGTCCTCCGCCCGCAAGAGCTGCTCTTGTAATATCAAGCCCGTAATGCTCTATGGAATTAAATATCCTCAGGCTGGTATCGGCGCTGTTTCTTGACATTATAATTATCTCTGCAATCTTGCTGTCTCCTGCTTTGAGATTCTGCAGCGCCTTTACCAGCTTAAATCCTGTGCCGGGTTTGAGTATGTCGTTTTCGTGCTCTCTCTGATATATGGAATATGCTTCAAGGCCCTCCTCCTCAAACACTCTGTTTTCTTCTTCAAGATCAAACAGCGCTCTTGATGATATTCCTATTACAAGTCTTGTTTCTAGGCTGTAAGACATAACTGTTCCTCCGCAAAAATATCCCTGATTTCAAAGGTGAGCTGTATTTCATCTGCCGATACCGGCTTCATTTCAAAAACATCTACTCTGTTTATCATATATTTGAAAAAATACAGCGATCCGTCCATGCCGTTCTCTGCTTTTAGCATTGATATGCTGCATCTGATGATACCGCTTTTTCTGTCATAATCGTAGATTATTTTGGCGGCGGTACCACCGCAGTGCTCAATCAGCCTGCCGACATGACCTATTATATCACAAAAGTATTCAAATTTCTGTGTCTTGGCAAGGCCTGCCTTCTGCAAAAGTTCCTCGGCCATTGATGTATCTGTAAAAACTCTGCCGTTTAATATTATTTCAACATAATCCATAATCATACCTCGCTTTCTTTTGACCATATCATACATCACGTCGTGTACGTTTTTTGGTGCAAAGCAGAAAGGCAAAACCGTTAATGCCAAAAAACCTCTGAAAAAGAAATCCATTGCGGTTGATGCAGGCAGAGAGGTTGCTGAACTGTAAAGCCTCATAACAAAGGGACCATCGCCCTGCAGAGCTTTGTCTGATGCGACGGTCCCTTTACATCTGATAATTCTTTTACAGTTCCTGTTTTGCTACGACCGCGAAGAACTCCAAAGCCTCATCTCCTGTGTTTACAAGGCTGTGAGTATGCCCGCTTCTGCAGTACTGGCACATACCGGGCTTCATTGCGGTTTCAATGCCGTCAACACTTCCGGTGCCGCTGCCGCTGAGGATATATATTATCTCGCTTGTGCCGTTGTGCAGATGTTCTCCTATCGAAGCTCCCGGTTCAAGTGATGCTGTAAAAATTCTGTTGGCATCATCGGTATACATATGGGTGTTCATCTGCTTCATGCCGCCAAAAAATTCAGGCAGTATCTGTTCTTTTATCTCATCAAAATTTATAACCATACTGTTTCTCTCCTTCATAAGCTGTAATTATCACTTAGTATATCTTACTCCGGTCTGATATCTCAATCAAGACAAACCTGTTTCTCTGTTGATTTTTGATGCGTCAAAATTTATAAAAGGTACAACAGGCGGTACAACACCCGATACCACTTCAAACCACCTTCCAGCCATATAATTTTACGTTAACTTCAAAATTTCAAAAAACGAATAACGCCTAAAAGCGTTAAAATTCCAACGTTCTCAGGCGTCATACATATGGAGCTGATGAGGGGGCTTGAACCCCTGACCTGCGCGTTACGAATGCGCTGCTCTACCATCTGAGCTACATCAGCACACCCATATATATTATACAGTTTTTTGGCATAATATCAACCATAATTTGTTCAGTTTCAGTATTTTCAATTGACCTGTTTCATACCGGCAGGTTTCCAGCTGAAAATTGTTTCGCCGCCATTCATAGCAAATAGAATAACTATCTTCTAAAAACAGATTTTTTAAATGCAGTAGCCTGTCCATGATGTATTCTCCACAAGGTTTGACCTGATAGTTGTGAGAGCCTCCATCGCTTTGTCATAATCAATACGGTCACTGTCTCGAAGCACATACTGACTCTGCATTATATCATATGCTTTTCGTACATACGCATTTGAAGCCGCCTCAGTAAAAAAGGAAAACTCCAAGGGTTCAACACCCGGAATACCATCAAGGCGTTCTTTTTCTTCCATAATACGAATATCCAGAAGTCGCTTCATTTGCTCTTTATCAGAAAGAAGCCGAACAATTTTCTTATGCTCTCGTATAACTGTCAGATCGTAAATGTGCTTTGCGGCTTCAAATGCCCGGTGAGGGTCTGAAGACTTGCGCACATATGACTCCGCCGCAAAAAGCTTATCAATGAAAATACGCTCCATTGAAATGGTTTGAACAGAAAACGGTCGTACCTCATACTGCATTTCAAGAATCTGTTTCTGTTCATCAGAGGCAAGATCGTAAAGCATAGCGCATACATCAAGGCTTTCCACCGGCTCGCTGATTGTAAAAGATGTCGCCTCGATTTTCAGCCTGCCAAACCGCTGTAAAGCGTCTTTTGCATCATAAGCAGTTATGGGATCATAAGTATATACAGCTATTACCTCCGAACGGTTTGTCTTTCCGGCGGTCGGGTCGCGAACCAAAGATATATATTTCTTTGTGGCCTGTTCCAGACGTTTCGCATTTTGTGACCGGCTGCAATCTCTCGTATCAACAGACAGGTCTATATCTTCAGAAAAACGGTTTGTGGTTCCAAGAGCTTTATATAACGGGGCCTCCCTCTCCTGCGGTATGTGCAAGCTGCATAACAGTGTTCCTGTTATAATAACGATCTGCAAAAAACAGAAGCTTTTCATACAGTAAATTGTTCTCCCGAATATAGTTTGCTATAATCTCATATGGCCGTTCCGCATCAACAGGGGCTTTCTCCATAAGCTCCAAAGCATCTAAAGTTTGCAGATAGGCTTTATTGCCCGCGCTTACCGCTACCTTTGGAGGCCGGATTATTATATTCAGTTTCTTATCGGTTCGTGTGCATTCTCTCGCCGCGTTTGTGGCAATAACACGTTCCTTTGGCATCTGCGTTGTGAGTCCCATACTGTGAAGCAGTCCAAGGCCTGTTTCATAGCCTTTATCCGGAAGCATGTACTTGTCGGCAATGAGCCTTTCACGGTCTATTTCTCTTTCGCCAAAAGGCGTAACAACAGTACGGAAATAAATCCCTTTTTGATAAAAGCGAAGTTCGGGAATAATTTTACCGTCCATAATGCGCTTGACAGCTACAGAGGCTGCTGCTGCTGCGTCTTTCATTTCAAGTGCAAACCGATTGGCAATTTTTTCTGCGACCTGCCTGATATAAATTGGCATACCGGGCGGTACCTGCTGCAGCAGTTCGCATGTGAAATCTATATATGTCATACTGTGTCAGCTCCTTTTTGATATATTATATATACATTTTATAAATATATTACGTAAATATTATATCTTCAAAAGGACAAAAAAGTCAATAGATATGCAGATTTTCATTTGCAGCTTCTCAAAATTCTTTATCATTCTGCCCGGCTTCGTCTATCTTTATTACCGACACCTCGTATGCCGTATGCACCGTCACATTTCCATCTTCATCCTTTTTGTTGTACTGCCTTGACTGTATGCGCCCCTCTATGCAGATTTTAGCGCCGATCTCCATGGCCGCCGCATAGGAAGCGTTTCTGCCCCACGCAATACAGGGTATGTAATCTGATTTGTTGTACATTCTGTTTACAGCCAGCATTATATCACATATTTCCCTGCCAAGCGGCGAGGTTCTTCTGACCGGCTCCTTGCATATGTATCCTTCAAGATTTATTTCGTTCTGGTAATACTCTATATCCTCAAGAAGCTCCAGTTCTCTTGCAAACACAACCACATTCAGTCTGTTTCTGCCGTTTACCGCCGTGTTGTAGGTTCTCACCTGCCCGTTTATATGAAGCATATTGCCTGTGTTTAAGGTTTTGTCAAAAAGCAGCCTGTCTGAAACCATAACATTGATCACATCCCTGTAGCCGCTTCTTCTGTCAATGGACAATTCCAGCTGGTAAAATGTTTCACCATATGTCTTATGACTTAATACAAGTTCTCCTGTAACCTCACCTGTCAGAACAGCAATGTTTGTTTCCAGCCTCTCCATTAAAAAAATCCTCCCTGATAAAAGTGTATGTTACATTTTATTAGGAAGGATTGGTTTTATTCATACTATTTAAGCTCAAGCCTCATAACCTCAGGTCTGCACTCTGTGCCGTACTGCGGACAGGTAAAGCATTCAAAAAACTGCGGGGCCTCATCTCTTTCGATGGTCGCAAAGCCGGATTTTCTGAAAAATCCCGGCGCTCTTGCAACGAGAAATATGCTGCTGCCGCCTCTTGATACCGTTTCATCTATAATGCAGTCAAGAAGCCTCCTGCCTGCTCCTGTTTTGCGGTAAGGCTCGTTTACTGCTATTCCGTCAACAATAAACTGTCCCTCGCGCAGAGCAAGCACCGCACCGCCCTGCAGGCTGCCCTCCTCATCCGTAAGCTGCCAGCATTTCACAATGTCCGTAGGCACAGGCTCATCCTCGCTGAATTCAAGTCTGTTTGCTATAAACATGGGCACGAGCAGGTCATAGTCTTTAGTTTCCGCTATTCTTAAATCTTTCATAGTAGTCACGCTCCGCTTTGGTCACAAATACTCTGATTTTGTCGTGCAGCACCGAGAAGTCGAGAGGGAGTTTTTCGCCATGTTCTCCGTCAACATCTGTCGGTATATCCACATCAGACTCTATAAGGAGTCTGTCCGTCTTGAATGTCAGAACTCTGTGGTCATCAAGGTGTACGCCCTGAAGCACTTTGATTCCGAGAGGAACCATTTCGAGTATAGGCATCTTGCGAAACAGTATCACATTTAGCAGCCCGTCGTTTATTTCGCTGTCCGGAGAAACATTTTTGAAGCCGCCTGCAGAGGTCCCGTTCATAACTATCATAAAGAACATTTCCTCCTCGTAAACATTGTCAGGCGTAGTCAGCTTCACCTCTATCGGCTTCAGCTCCGTAACCTCGGACGCGCCTTTGAGATAATATGCAAATCTTCCCAGAGTGTTTTTGAGTACAGGGTCTGTTTTCTGGCTCACATCGACCATGTTGCCCATGGCGGCAACATTGATGAAATACTTGCCGTTTACTATACCCACATCAACAGGTACCTGATATTCACCCAGCGCAACATCTATCATGGCATCTATCGTATCAGGCATTTCAAAATATGATGCGAAGTCATTGGCTGTCCCTGACGGGAATATTGCAATAGGCAGATCTATATTATTTCTGATAAGCGCATTGACGCATATGTTGATAGTGCCGTCACCGCCTGCAACAATAACCTGTCTGTACTCCGACTGATCCATTCCTCCCAGCAGCAGATTCAGCGTCTTGCCTTTTTCTGCTCTGACAGGTATTATGATATAGCCTTCCTTCTGGCACCTCTCAATAATATGGTCCAGATTGTTTTTGAACATTCCGTTTCCCGAAAACGGATTATAAAACAGAAGTATTTTTTTTGGTTTAGCTTCGCTCATTGCCAATAATCCTCCTTATCTCCCCAATTAAGTATAACGATCCCGCATATAAAACCGCATCGTAATCGCCGGCTGCAAGCTCTGCCGCCTCCACAGCCTCCTGCGGAGAAGCCGCTTTGTTGCATTCACACATTCTGTCCTCTATCTTTGCCTGCAGTATGTCTGCCGCAAGCTTCCTGTCGCTTACAGGCTCGCAGGCAATAAAATGTGAGGCTATGCGTGTGAAATTATCGAGAATCCCGTCCGCATCCTTGTCTGCAAGTATGCCGCATACCATAAGCACTCTGTCTCTTGCAAAGTATTTTGTCATTGTGTCTGCCAGCGCCATGGCGCCTGCTTCATTGTGCGCTCCGTCAAGTATTGTATACGGGTTCTCTGATATTATTTCAAAGCGTCCTGTCTGTACGGCTTTTTTGAGGCCTTTGTACAGGTCGCTGCGGTTTATTTTAATTATTCTCTGTTTTCTCAAAAGCTCTATGGCCGCAAGAGCTGCAGTCAGATTGTTTATCTGATGCTGCCCGGTCATGGAGATTTCCACTCCGCTGTAATCTGTCCCCATTATCTCAAAATCGGCAGCGGAGCCTCCAAGCCGTTCTTCTGTGTGCTTTGGCTTTATTTTAGATGCGTCTGTAAACAGGCAGCCCTGCCTGTAGGCCTCTGCTGCTATTACCTTTGCGGCTGCAGGCTCAGGCACATTCGATATAACCGGCACACCCGGCTTGATTATACCTGCTTTTTCGGCGGCTATCTGCTCTATGGTATCACCCAGTCTGTCGGTATGATCAAGTGATATCGATGTTATAATGCTGACAAGCGGCTCCCTGATTATATTGGTTGAATCGCCTCTGCCTCCGAGTCCTACTTCAAGTACCGCAAAGTCCGCCTCCGCTTCTTTGAAATATACAAATGCAACCGCTGTTATGACCTCAAACTCTGTAGGAGAATCATAACCCATTTTTATCATTTTTTCAACAGCTTCAAGAACAATTCCCGTATATTTTTCAAGCTCCGCATCTGATATGTACCTGCCGCCAAGCTGGATTCTTTCGTTGAACACCTCTATAAACGGGGATGTGTAAAGCCCTGCCCTGTACCCGTTCGCCAGAAGCGCCTCGTATATATATCTGCAGCATGAGCCTTTGCCGTTGGTTCCCGCAACATGAATGCACCGAAGAGCTTCCTGAGGATTCCCAAGAAGCTCCATAAGCACGCTCATTCTTTCAAGTCCCAATATACTGCCGAATTTATTAAATTCTTCTATTTTGTCTATTGCGCTCATTATAATTTATTTTCTACCATGGCAAGTCTTTCGGTTACCTTTGCAAGCATATCCTCATACATAACCTTTTTTTCTTTTTCGGCCGCTATTACCTTTTCGGGTGCCTTGCTTACAAAGCCCTGATTTGACAGCTTGCCTGCAACTCTTGCCACTTCGCCTTCGAGTTTTTTCTTTTCTTTTGTGAGTCTTTCAAACTCTGCCCTGTAATCAAGCAGGTCATCTGACGGAATATATATTTCAGCCGCCGCAATTACCGCTGACATTACATCTTCGGGAACATCTGCCTTGTCTGTTATAAATTCTATTTCTGTGATGTTCGCCATTCCTCTGATGTATCTTTCGGCTGATTTAACAAGCTCCATATCGGCTGCATCCGCATATATCACCGCTCTTAGTTTTTTTGACGGCGCCGCGTCTGCTTCTGCTCTGATGTTTCTGATTGCTCTGATTGCCTCCATTGCAAGTTCAAGTCTTGCTGTTTCGGCTTCAAATGCAAGAGCCTCATCATAAACCGGCCAGCTTGATTTAATCAGGAAGTTTTCAGGGTTGTCCTCCTTGATTTCTCCCTTTGGCAGATAGCTCCAGATTTCCTCAGTTATAAACGGCATGAAAGGATGAAGCAGTGAAAGCATATCCTTCAATGCTCTTATGAGTACAAATCTTGCGATTTTTTTGTCCTCTTCATCATCACCGTACAGCCTGCCCTTAACGATTTCGATATACCAGTCACAGTATTCGTTCCAGATCACATCGTAAACCTTCTGTCCCGCAAGGGCAAGGTCAAATCTGTCCATTGCCGCCGTAACGTATTTAACAGCTTCGTTTACTCTTGAGAGTATCCACTTGTCCTCATCCTGCAGCGCCATCTTTGAAATGTCACCGGCTGCTATATCTTTGAAGCTGCCGTCGTCGTTCTGCAGATTCATAATAACAAATCTTGAGGCGTTCCAGAGCTTGTTTGCAAAGTTTCTTGAGGATTCAAGCTTGTCTGTCTTGAATCTCATATCGTTACCCGGTGTAATACCCGTTGTAAGCATAAATCTAAGCGCATCCGCACCGTACCGGTCTATTATTTCAAGAGGGTCTATACCGTTACCGAGTGACTTGCTCATCTTGCGCCCCTCTGCATCTCTTACAAGGCCATGAACATATACATATCTGAACGGCACCTCTCCCATGGTTTCAAGTGCCGAGAATACCATTCTGACTACCCAGAAGAATATTATATCATATCCTGTTACGAGTACATCTGTAGGATAGAAGTAGTCAAGATCCTCTGTCTTATCCGGCCAGCCAAGTGTTGAGAACGGCCACAGTGCAGATGAAAACCATGTGTCAAGCACATCTTCATCCTGCCTGATATTGGTGCTGCCGCATTTAGTGCATTTCTGAGGCTCGTCAAGGCATACCATAAGCTCGCCGCAGTCCTGGCAGTAGTATGCCGGAATTCTGTGACCCCACCAGAGCTGTCTTGAGATGCACCAGTCTCTGATTTCCTCAAGCCAGTGAAGGTATATTTTTTCAAATCTCTCAGGCACATGCCTCAGGTCGCCTTTTCTGGCTGCTTCTATGGCAGGCTTTGCAAGATCCTCCATTGCAACAAACCACTGGTCTGACAGCATTGATTCAACTGCAGTATGACATCTGTAGCATTCTCCCATAGGTATTACTTTTTCTTCTGTTTTTACTAAGAAGCCTGCCTTGTCAAGATCTTCAACCCATGCTCTACGGCATTCGTATCTGTCCATGCCCTCGTATTTGCCCGCAAGCTCATTCATTGTGGCATCAGGATTGATGCAGCAAGGCATATCAAGGCCGTGTCTCTGTCCCACCTCAAAGTCGTTAGGGTCATGCGCCGGAGTTATTTTTACTGCGCCTGTTCCTTTTTCGGGATCTGGATAAGGGTCTGCTATGATTGGAATTTCTGTTCCGACAAGAGGAAGTATTACTTTTTTTCCTACCATAGCTTTGTATCTTTCGTCATCAGGATGCACTGCTATGGCCACATCGCCAAACATTGTTTCAGGTCTTGATGTTGCAACGATTATAGGCTCTCCGCCTTCTTCCGCAGCATCATATCTGAAATACCAGTACCTGCCGTTTTTGTCCTCATGCTCCACCTCTGCATCCGACAGTGATGTGCCACACTGAGGACACCAGTTAATAAGGCGGTTGCCTCTGTATATCAGGCCTTTTTCGTAAAGCTGCACAAACAGGGTTCTTACTGCACGGTTGCATCCCTCGTCCATTGTAAAGCGTTCTCTTTCCCAGTCGCATGAATCGCCCAGCTTACGGCACTGTCTGGTGATTCTTCCGCCGTATTCTTCTTTCCACGCCCATGCTCTTTTGAGAAATTCCTCTCTGCCGAGATCCTCTTTTTCGAGGCCTTCTTCTGATCTGATCCTGTCTACCACCTTAACTTCTGTGGCTATGCTGGCATGATCCGATCCCGGAAGCCACAGCGCACTGTAGCCCTGCATTCTTTTCCATCTTGTCAGAACATCCTGAAGCGTCTGGTCAAGAGCGTGCCCCATATGAAGCTGCCCTGTTATGTTTGGAGGCGGCATTACGATAGTGTATGGTTTCTTGCTTTTGTCCACCTCTGCCCTGAAAGCGCCTTTTTGTTCCCACATCTCATAAATTCTGTCTTCAAAATCCTTGGGATTGTATGTTTTTGCCAGATTCTTTTCCATTCGATAATCTCCTTGTTAAAATAATTTACTTTGCCTGCTGCAGATACAGAAACGCCCTCTGCAGACTGGCTGCAAAGGACGAAATATTTCCGCGGTACCACCTTTGTTCCTGCATATCACATATGCAGACACTCATTTATCGCAAAACTCAGAAGCAACCTTCGTAATACACATTCCTGCGAAGCTCTCAGCCTGTAGGCTTCACTCTCTGTAAGGCGCTATTATTACTACTCCTCTTCATCACCGTTTTTATTAATTTAATAAGGCAAGAATGACTCACCTATAGTATTAGTCTATATTATTTTCACTAAAAGTCAAGCACAAATCACTGTGCTGTCTGTAATTTTCTTCAAACAACACTTCTTTTTTCAAAAGCTGCAAGAATTCCACACTGTTTTTACCATCAGAATATTATACAGGATAAACACCTCCTTTTCAAGAGTCTTTTCACAGTCACATACGAGGTTATAGGGGTTTTGTTAGAAAAAAACTGAAATATTTTCACACCTTCCTTATATAAGCTGATTTACTTCCTGCCCACAAGAACCATGTTCCTGTCATTTACTCCTATGACCTTCTCTCCTGTTTCTCTCAGCATCCCTATATATTCACATACCTGCGTGCTTATCTCCTCTCCCGGGCATACAAGAGGTATTCCCGGCGGATACGGTATGACAGAGCCTGCGCATACTCTGCCTGCAGCATCCTCCAGACTAACATATTCCCTGTACTTAGGCAGCGGATGCATCCTGCCTCCCTCGGGAAGCAGTGTCCTGTTTCGTGTCCTGGATTTCTCCGCAGTCTGATGCTCCGCCGCAATCTCACCAAGGGTTGCGCAAAGCTTCTCAAAATCACCGCGCGTATTGCCTATACCTGTCATGCACATAAGAATATCACCTGTATTAAGCTCCGTGTATATGTTTTTTTGAATAAGCAGCTTCTCAAGCTGCTTGCCCGTAATACCGCAGGCGCTCATATCAAGATTGATTTTGGTATCGTCCATCGTAGCCGCTTTCATAATATCAAGCCCGTTTATCTTTGAGGCTTCACTGTAAAACCGGTCAAGGTTTTCACGCCATTCATTCATAAGCTTCTTCCCGTGGTTTTCAAGAATCTCAGCATTGATGTCAAGGGATGACATCAGTATGTATGACGGGCTTGTGCTCTGTACAGCCTGAAGTTTATCCTCAAGCGCATATCTGTCCACCCGGTCGCTGCACAGATTCAGCACCGCAGACTGTGTCATTGATGCAAGTGTCTTGTGAGTGCTTCCTACCACAATATCAGCACCGCTCATTTCAGCGGACTTCGGCATATTATTCCCTGCGCCGTGTTTATGAAAAAAATGAAGATGCGCGCCATGAGCCTGATCGACTATGAGGATTCTGCCCGCATTATGAACAGCCTCTGCTATTGCCTCAATATCGCTGCACATTCCGTAATAGTTGGGGCTTGGCAATAT
>CAVDMD010000003.1:0-35357 GCA_963609975.1 bacterium
CAATATGACTCCAAAGAAAAAGTTAAAAAGAGATGTCGAAGAATATGCTGACAATGACAGCTAACCCGGCGGAATAACAGATAATACTGTTACAGATTATCTCGACTGCTTTGAGAGACTGAGAGAATACCTGCTATTCCTGTCTGCTGCTGTCGTGATTTTTACATATGCGATAAACTATGACATACGAAACGAGCCATACTGCAATGCCTCCAAACACATCAAGAACAGAATGCTGCTTGATAAACACCGTTGACATACATATCAGAGCTGCGGTTATTACTCCTGCTGCTCTGTATTTTTTCAGGCCGCTGCTTCTGAAAAAAACAGCGGCTGCGCCTAATGCCCCTGCAACGTGCATACTCGGAAACACATTGGTATTGGTGTCCGCGCTGTAAAGCAGGGCAATCACATCCGTAAAAACATTATCTCTCTCAAACACTGCAGGTCTCAAATCCTGCCCGTTGGGAAATATTATATACACAGCAAAGCATATGCCAAAAGCGCATATGAAATACCATATGTATTTCTTGAACTCCGGTATGTCCCTGAAAAAAAGATACAGCCCCGGAACAATCAGAAACGGATACCACAGGCAGTAAAAAATTACGAAGCCCTCAAGAAACGGTATGTAATCGTCAAGAAATATATTTGTCGCCCAGTAACCTGCATCACCGGATATAAAGGTTTCCACCAGAAAAAACGCCAGCAGGTATCCGGGCAGAAACAGGAAATACGGAATAACTTTTTTATTTGCTTTGATATATGTTCTGATCATTGGCTTTGTGTTTTCTTTCATACAGATAATATACTGTGGTGGATATGACTACTATGCCTGCATCTGCTGCGACAAAGCACCAGAAAGCAGGTGAAAAAATATCTGAAACGGCGTTTCCCAGCAGAGTCTTAATGACTACAAGCGGTATGCAGCCTGCAAGAGTGCCTGCAATATATGTCCGGTACGGTACAGCTACCGCTCCCATATACATACTTACAAGGTCAAAAGGCAGTATATTGATTATCCTTGTAAAAAACGAGAAAAACAGATCATTTTTGCTGCGTATTTCTCTGAGCTTTAAGACCTTTGGATATCTGTTCACCATATACTCTACAGTTTCCTCGCCCGAAAACCTGCCTATTGCATAGGGCACTGTCGCTGTTATTCCTATCCCTGCAAGATTTACTGCTATTGCAAGCGGTGCTGGAAACATTATTCCTCCCAGCACAAACAAAACAAGCGACGGAAATACTATTGTAAGGCTCTTGGCCGCAAAAAGGCACCATAAAAACAGCACTGCTAAAACAGTATTCTGCGGTGAAAAATCAAGAAGCTGTTCTGCGGATATATCCTTATCCGTGACAAGCAGCACCACTGCAAAAATAATCATAACAGCCATGATTACAGCTCCCGTAATTGTTCTTTTGCGCGGATCAAGCAAATTTACATCTCCCTTTCAGAAAATTTTCTAATGTACTAAACATTATATCATATCAGGCCCTATGATAAACAGACAATTTCTATAGAAATGTCAGGCTGTATATGTTAGAATTAGTATAATTCCACTTTGAAAGAGAGGTCTTTTATGTCAGGCAAAAAAAGACGTTTTTATACAATACAAATAGAAAAAAACAAACGCACATGGGAATGTGAAACACAAACCATGCCCGAACCCGAAGAAATAATGCTGCTGGTTCCTCAATTTCCGGGAGATACAGCCAGGATTACTGTCGAAGAGGGCTCCTATGTGGTTGTCGGTCAGCGGGTAGCGGATTCTATGGACTCTGTGCCTGTTCATTCGCCGGTTTCCGGCACTGTGCAGGAAATCTCAGAGGTGAGAGTCAGAGGCAATGACAGAAGAACAGCTGTCACAATAGTTTCAGACGGCAAACAGAAGATTTCCGAAAAAATCAAGGTTCCCGAAATAGAAACCAGAAAAGCATATATAGACTGCCTCAGGAGAGCAGGCATACTTAACGGCAGAACTCCTGCATACACAGATTTTAACAGAGAATATGTGGATACCATATATATAAGCGGGCTTGAACCTGAGCCTGCAGTTACGGCAGGTCACAGAATTATGCTGGAGGATGCAAATGATATAGCAGACGGCATAGCTCTTACCATGAAATATCTCGAAGCAGGCAAGGCTGTGGTGTGCATAGCGGCGTCAGATACAGAGGCTCTGGATATCATGGGAGAGGCTGCTCATATGTATTCCGGAATATATATTAAAGCACTCAAAGACAAATATATACCGGACAATCAGGAGCTGCTCGAATACGAACTGGCAGGCGATGAGGCCTCCGGTCATGTGCTGTTTTCCGACATAAGAACTATGGCTCAGATCGGCAGCTATTTCAGAACAGGTATGCCTGTGATTTCACAGAAAATCACAGTAGACGGTGATATAATAGCTGAGCCCAAGAATGTTCTTGTTCCTATCGGCGCTAGGATTGCAGAAGTTGCAGACTTTTGCGGAGGCTATACCTCAATACCGCGAAAAATCATAGATAACGGCACCATGACAGGCAAATGCTTTTCCTCAGACAGACTTCCCGTCTGCAAGGATACAAGAGCAATTGTGGCTTTCGAGGGCAAAGACAGCGTAATGCCTGCTGTGGAGCACTGTATCAGATGCGGCAGCTGCTACAGAAACTGTCCGGAAGGACTGACCCCTGTATATATAGCAAAAGCATACGCAAGAGGGGACATCAGTAACCTCAAGGTGTTTGATGTCACAAAATGTATAAGCTGCGGCTGCTGTTCATATATATGCCCTGCCAAAATTCCTCTGCAGCAGATATGTCTTGAAGCAGGCAGAATGGTAAGGGAGGTCGAAAAAGATGTATAGCAACTATAATAATAATCTGATGGAAATGCAGGGTCCTCATGTGCTTGGCGCCAGAACCATAGGCTCTACAATGAGGTGCGTGGCAATAGCGCTGCTCCCCCAGTTTATAATCAGCTTTTATATATTCGGGCCAAGATGTATATCCCTTGTGCTTGCAAGTATAGCATCATGTATGCTGTTTGAACTGCTGTTTAATCTGGTCAGAAAAAAGAAACAGACCCTAAAAGACTGGAGCGCCGTTATTACAGGAATTATAACAGCTTTTAATATGCCTGCGGGAGCGCCTTACTGGCTGCCTGCAGCCGCCGCTTTCATATCAATAATAATTGTAAAGCAGCTGTTTGGCGGTATCGGCAGAAACTATGTGAATCCGGCGGCAACTGCAATCGTTGCCCTCAACCTTATTTTCCCTGAGATAATGAGCACATGGCCGGCTCCCGCAATCGGAAGCCCCGACATACCTGCAGGTGCGCAGACAGCAGCAACTGCTCTTGAGGTAATGTCCGGAGCAGAGGGTGTAATGCCCAGCAAATGGGAGCTGTTTCTGGGACTCTGTTCGGGCAATCTGGGAGAGGTCAGTGCGCTGATGCTCCTGATAGGCGGGCTTTTTCTCATATGGAAAAAAATAATATCCCCGATAGTCCCTGTGTCCATAATAGGTACGGTAATAATATTCTCTCTGCTTGCGGGAGTAAATCCGATGGTGGAGGTATGCTCGGGAGCGCTTGTACTTGCTGCTTTCTTTATGGCAACAGACCCTGTCACCTCACCGGTCAAGTCGAGAGGAATGATCTCCTACGGAATAGGTATAGGCGTTATAACTATGATAATACGGCTGTATGTTCCGGGAATTACAGAGGGCGTATATATAGCTGTTCTGATTATGAACCTGCTATCACAGGTTTCAGACAGGATTTTCATAGAAGAAAAATTCAAGAAAAAGAAATGATATGTTATGGAAACACAGCCTTTGCGGGTAGCATCGGCTGTGTTTTTGAATACGCTGATAAAGTTATTTGAATTTCTTTGAAATAACGCTGCTGTAAGGCCCTTTGGCAATCAGATTGTTATTGCTGTCAGTTACAACAACTCTTACCTTGTAGTAATAGGTCCTGCCTTTTTTGAGGCCTGTTGCCTTGTAGGTGCTGCCTGCCGTAGTTTTTTTCAGGGTATAGCCTGAGGATTTCTTTGTTGACTGATAGTACCTGTAGCTTACTTTGTATCCCATAGCTTTTATGTCTGCAACAGTGTCTTTGCCTTTTGATACTTTGGCAGTAATCTTGATGCTCTTAGTCTGTTTTTTGCCCGATACAGTGACTTTGATTCCCTTTGCCATATTCTTCTGGCCGCCATCAGTTGCGAGAATTCTGCCCTCGCCGTTTACATCCTCATAAGGTGAGTTCTCAGCGGTGATTTCGGGAAGTCCGGTGGTTTCGTTTTTAGGGAATGATTTGATGTAGTCCGCAAGCACCATATAATCCTGTGATACATAGTCTATGATGTTCTCTGCACCTGCAAACATTGCAAAGCCGTCGCCAAGATCTCTTAATACATAGTTGTAGCCTGCAAGGTTGTAGGTTTTGCTGAGACTGAGAGCTTCATATTTACCGGTCTCCCTGTTGAGCACTTTTACATCGTAAACTCTGTATGCGCCTGTAGGGCTGCCTGTCCATACGCCTTTGTCATCTTTTTGTACTGTTGATTTGATGGAAGTATCTATCTTGTATGTAATTCCTGAAACCTGCAGGAAGGCTCCGGATTCGTCAGGCAAATCTTTTGCACCCCATTCAAGGGCATCCAGAAGCTGTTTGCCTGTAACCTTGATAAGGCAGGCAACGTTTTCGAAGCTATGTATATCTTTACAGGATTTGTAGCTGATATTTCCTGTGATTGCTTCGTTTCTTACGCCGCCGCCGTTCATAACGGCAACGTCCACATCATAGCCGCGATTTTCAAACATATAGTAAAGCGCGTCTGCAGCAAAATCTCCTGTATTGGTTTCCTGTTTGCGAACAAGGCGCTCACCATTGATGTAATTGTCAAAGACAACTGTAGTATTGCCGATAACCTCGCCCAGTTTGTTGTCCACATCAGCAATCCATTTATCCTGCATGGCTTTTACTGCTGCATCCGGTCTGATTTCACTGCCGTCAGTTAAAAGCTCTGAGGTGATTTTGCCGTCCCCGGTTATAGTGATTTTACCTACAGCATTAAAATTTTCGCCTGTCTGAGTAAGTATCACTGTTTTGCCGTCTCTGTCTTTTACTTCCTTTGACGGAACCGTACTGTGGGAATGGCCGTCGATAAACGCATCAAGTCCCGAAACATTGGCTATTGTTTCTTCCGATGTCCAGGGAGATGATGACGGATCAATTCCAAGGTGTCCCAAAGCGATGACATAGTCAGGGTTTTCTGCTTTGGCGGCGTCTATTGCCTTCTGAACATCAGCATACAGATCGCTGCCGTCTGCTCCGCCGGACACTCCGTAAATATATTCGCCTTTTTCATTCTCAAAATATACAGGCGCTGCTTTTGTAATCGATTCAGGTGTTGTAATACCTATCACAGCTATTTTTTTGCCGTTTCTTTCAAATATTTTGTAGCTGTCAAGGACATTGCTGCCGCGCTTGCCGTTTTCTTCATTGTAGAAGTTGCAGGAAAGGTATGGTATCTTGCTGTTTTGTGCTGTATCAAGCGCACAAAGCATACCGTAATCAAATTCGTGGTTGCCCAAAGTCGCCGCATCATAGCCCGTAGCTTTCATAAGGCTTAACATTGTTTTGCCGTTGTCAGTTGAACCATAGGCAGTGCCCTGTATGTGATCTCCCGCATCAAGCAGCAGCACATTTGCAGGGTTGCAGCTTTTTTTCAGTGTCGCAAGCTTTGCATAGTCAAAGGCTTTGGAGCCTTTGCTGATATATGTATGAATATCATTTGTGTAAAATATCGTAATATCATCTGCCGCAGAATCAGACTCCGCAAATACAGCCGCAGGGACCGTCATGGCAAGCGTTACACAAAGCGACACGAAAATGCTCAGCATACGTTTTGTAAATCTTTTCATTTGTACTCCTCCTTATACTCATTTGCATATATATTCTAACATATTTTGACTACAGAAAAAAGCTATACCGGCAATTCCGATATAGCCCTGTACCTGTACCTATTTTTCTTCTATCATTGCTTCAACTTCGCTCATTCTGCCGTTTACAAGCTCCTCGGGAAGTGATACCTGACCGCACTGCGGACAGCGGGGAACCTTGTATCTGAAGCTTCTGCTCAGGTATTTGAACTGAACCTCTATAAGCTGCATTTCCACATTGCATTTATCACATATCAATTTTTCTTCCATTGAATACCGCCTCCAGTTGTATCTGCATTCTGTGAGAATAAACGTTGTGAATTATACGATCGGCTGCCTCTTTGCCGCCGGTGTATTCAACCCATACCGTAATTGCGCCGATTTCATAGTAGGCTTTGTAATGTCCGGTGTCCGGACTTACTGTTCTCCTGCCTGTTTTTTCGGCGTGCTCAATAACTGCACAGATATCTTCTTCAAGAATTTTGAGCCTGTTTACCTTATCTGCAACCTCATCGCTCATTATTAACCTGTAGGCCTGTTTTTCGGGTTTTGTGTCCATTTCTTCTCCCCATATTTCTTTAAGAAGCTTTTCTTTAAGCTCTGTACGGTTTGTTCTTCTCTGCGTAACATCAGGTGATTCCATAGTGTTCTGAGGGTCTATGTCAAACAGGATATCCAGTATGTGAATCGCCTGCTTGCCTCTGTCTTTGAATATATCCCGGCAGTTTGAACAGTAGACAAGATATGGTCTGTCCGAAAGCTCACTGCGTTTTTGTGTGACGTATTCGGTAAATTCGGGAAGCACCATACTGCCCTGACCTCCGAAGCCGCAGCAGCCGTGTCTGTCGCCTTTGGGAAGCTCTGTCACAGATATTCCCGCTTTGCCTGCAAGGGTGCGAACAGCCTCCTGCACAGCAGATTTATCTCTTGCGGAGCAGGGGTCAAATACTGCATATTCGGTGTCTGCAGCAGCAGCTGCTTTGTCGAAAGCTTTAGCCATAATCTCATAAAGCGATACAGTCTCTATTTCAGGCAGATATTCATTGAGATGTCTGCTGCAGGACATACACGCGGTTATAAGGGTTGGTTTGCCTAAGGATTCCCATTCTTTTTTGAGCAGAGCTGTTTCTCTGTCGTGAATTTCGCTGTTTCCCGCCCAGTCAACAGGCACGTTGCAGCAGCGCAGCAGAAGTCCCGTATCGGGATATTTGTCAAGAAGCCAGCGATATGATTTGAGTACATAGTCGGGATTTAGTGCGCCGAGGCTGCAGCCCGGAAAAAACGCATATCTGCAGGAGCTGCTGCCGGGAGCTGTTGCGGTTAATGCGGCATATTCACCGTTTGCAAACTCCATATCGCGCAGGAAGTACTGCTTGTATGCAGCCGGCACTTTGTCCGCATCATGCATTTTGTGGCGGGCCAGTTTAATCATGCCGCAAAGGTCAATATGCTCAGGACAGGTGTCTGTCATCATATGACATTCTGTGCATACCGCTATATATTTCCTTGCAGGGGCCTTGTGCACCAGAGAGCCTGCAGGCTTGCAGGAAAGCAGTATCTCATCACGCATCTTGGCAGGCCATTTGTCAAAATAGCCGATAAGGTCACAGTAGGTGGCGCACGCGTCGCACTGGCACCTGATGCAGCGTTCGGCTTCCGCTATGCACTGCTCCTCATTCAAAGCCTCCTGCTCTGCGGATACAGCCGGCATTCTGAACAGCTTATCCTCATTGGCTACACATTTTGTAGGCTCCGGCGCCTGCGGGTATTCCGTTTTTTTGATTTTGAGGAATACTTCCGCTGAATTTGATATTTCAAGCCCGTCAGCCAGCGCGCCTATATGGTCCCTGCCGCATAGCATACCGCCTGCGTATACGGCTGTGTCGCCTATGAGCATAACGCCGCCCGCATCAGCAGCTTCTCCCGGAAGCGGCACTCCGAATGTATTGCCGTCTTTGCCTGTTGCGACATAGATTACATCAAATCCGTCCGGGTTATCCTCTGTAATGCACAAAGGGGATATATCGTCAATCTCCGATTCGGTTTTCAGAGTGTATTTTTCATACATAAACTGCAGATCAAACTCCGCCATATATATTTCTTCGGGCAGAAGCTGCGCCAGACTGCCTCCGATTTTATCCGATTTTTCAAATACGGTAACATCGTATTTTTTGGAAGCCATGCGAAAGGCAAATCCCATTCCCGAAAGACCTGCGCCTATTACCGCGATTTTTTTGTTTTTGGCGGGCAGGTTGTATCTGTTGGGGGTTTTGCGTGAGGCAAGCTCTATAACCGATTTTTCGAGTCGCCTTATCTGCAGCGGCGCATCTATAATCCGGCGTATGCAGGATTTTTCACAGTAGGCAGGGCATATTTCGCATACTATTGCCGGAAATGCCACCTTGTCGCGAACAGACTTGTATGCCGCATTGAAGCGTTTTTTGGTAATTCTCTCCTGCAGGTCCAGAATATCTATCTTAAAAGGACAGGCGTCTGCGCACATGGGTATATCGTGTTCTCTGCACGCATCAAACTGATTGTAATAGCTTTGCATATGCACTCCTTGGGTATACAGGTGTCAACCTGATTGATTCTAATAATAATATAACACAGGACACTATGCAAAATCCATAGTGTCCTGTAAAATGCTTTGTGTAATATCCGGACAATATCTCAGATAATACTATTTGAAGTGTTCGTCCTTCCACTTGATGCCTTCATCACCTAATGAGTGGAATTCAAGTTCCTCAGGCTTTGACGGATCCAGAGGGTTGTTTCTGATATCGTCAAGCGCATCGTGAAGGTCTGAGCCTAAGAAGTAAGGTTCAGGCTTGTTAGGGTTAGGTTCGCCCTTGGCAAGTGCATCAATACCTGCTTTAATCTTAGCCGGTGTAGCAGGTATTTCGTAAATTCTTACGCCTACTGCATTGTTGATAGCATTGATTACTGCCATATGGTCTGATGACTGGAACGCTTCGGAAGCTCCCGATGAACCGAAAGGTCCTCTTGGGTCATGTCCGCCAACGTCGATGGCAACAAGCTTGTCAGGAACGTCCTTGATGTAAGGAACACCTGCGCCGAACATATTGCTGTGCTTCTTGAGGTCATCATAGTTTTCACTGAGTGCAAATCCGATTGAGTGCGAAATTCCGCCGAAGATCTGTCCTTCAACAGCCTGAATATTTCCCGGCTTACCGATCCAGTAAACGCAGGTCATACCTGTGCAGGTTGTTTTACCTGTAGCTACTTCTACATCAACCTCTGCAAGATACAGAGCGTAGGTGTATGTATAAGTAGGGTTGCCTGATCCGTTGTTAGGGTCAAGATCGTAGAAGTAATCATATTCGTCAACTGTTGCCCAGTCGCCGTCATATCTTGTAGGAAGTCCCTCTGCGATCATTTCATCGTAAGTTCTGTAGGTGCCGTCAGGTTTTCTCATTGCATCTGCAATGTTCTTAGCTGCAACGATACTTGCTTTACCGTTTGCATAGTGTGATCTTGAACCTGCGGATTCACCTGTGTTAGGGCAGTACTTGGAGTCGTCCTGAATCAGCTTGATATCATCAGGAGTAATCTCAGGGAAGTAAGGCTTCAGTGCTTCAAGAGTACATATCAATGAACCCTGGTCGCCGCCCTGGCCCTGATCCTGCCATGTGTCGTATTTTCTGAATTTAGGTCTGTCGCCCGGCATTAATTCAAGTGCAACGTGAGCTTCGTCAACAGCGCCAAGTCCTACGTTGTATCCGCCCCATGCGATACCTACACCCTTTTTGATTTCGTCTGTTGATTCAGCCTTGGCTTTTGCAACTGCAGCATCATAGTGAGGTTTCAGTTTGTCCATCATTTCTTCCATCGGATAATGTAAGAACGGATACTGGTTAAGGTTAGTATCTCCTGGACGAGCGATATTCCTGTATCTGAAGTCAAACGGATCTATTCCGGCTTTTTCGGCCAGCATATCTACCAGTGCCTCTGAGCATGTGAACGCCTGAGGAGCACCGTAGCCTCTGTATGCAGTACCCCATGAGTGGTTGGTAAACGCAACTCTTGCAAGTCCTGCCACGTTTGGCATATAGTATGGGTAGAACATAAATCTTAAAATCTTAGTAAGCTTGTCGTCACCAAGCTCTGCGAACGGACCGTGGTCAAGACCTGCATCGAATTCGCCGGCAACAAATTTACCGTTTTCGTCGCAGGCAACTCTGCCGTTGAAGTAGGTCGGTGAACGTTTACCGGAAACCGCTACGAACTGCTGGTAATCCATCGACAGTGAGCAAGGCATACCTGTAACCTTGGTAGCGATACCTACCATTGAGTAAGTGTGCGCACTCATTGCCCAGCCGAAAGAACCGCCTGTAGGGTTTTCGATAACTCTGAGGTTTTCAACAGGGATACCGATAGCTTCCGCCATATCGTCTCTGTCGAAGTATAATGTCATTGTCTTGCAGTGTACGCAGAGGTTGCCGTCTTCATCGTAGTAAGCCTGTGATACATCGCCTTCGATTGAAAGGTGAGGCTCTCTTGATGAGTAGAATGAACCTTCTACCGAGTAAGCAGCATCGTCGATAAGTTCGGGAACGTGCTCGTCGTCACCCTTTAATACAGGCTGCTGTGAGTAGATGTTTGGAGCATAAGTGTCCGGCATCCAGTCATGAATCTGCTCTGCATCAGGAGTTACAGCTTCAAGGTAGCTCATGTATTCAGGCAGCGGTTCAAGTTCAACCTTAACTGCATTTGCTGCTGCCTTTGCGTGCTCTCTGGTGTCGGCACAAACCATGGCAACAACATCACCGTAGTAGAGAATTTTGTCTTCTGCAAGGATATGGTGAGCCTGCTGAAGATCAACTGTTCTTGCTGAGAAACCGTAAGTCATAAGCTTGTTGGCATCTTTTACGTCTTCCCATGTTATTACTTTTACAACGCCCGGCATTTTTTCAGCTTCACTGTAGTCAATGTTCCTGATAACAGCATGGCTGTACTGTCTAGGCTGTACCAGTTCAACCTTGAGTGTTTCTGCAGGCATATGAAGCTCTACATCATCACCGTAGTCGCAAACGCCGCAGGCCTTGGCCATAGCATTAGGTCTGATGAGCGGTTTGCCATAGAAGTTTCCAATATCCTGTGTCCAGTCATAAGTGATATCCTTGACTGTTTTTTCGCCTCTTAATATTGCAGCTGCCTCCATAACTGCATCTACAATGTGCTTGTAGCCTGTGCATCTGCATACGTTTCTGTGTTTCTGGAACCAGTCTCTGATATCTTCTCTTGTAGGATCCGGATTCTCCTGAAGAAGCTGATATGCTGAAACTATAAATCCCGGTACGCAGAAACCGCACTGTACTGCACCGAGGTGAACCCATGCATCCTGCAGAGGATGAGGGTGAAGCACTGTACCGATACCTTCGATAGTAATAACTTCGCTGTACTCAGTAACCTTTGAGATTTTTCTGGTGCAGGAACGAATTACTTTGCCGTCCAGAATAACTGAACATGCACCGCATACACCTGTGCCGCAGCCTACTTTTGTACCTGTAAGACCAAGTCTTCTGAGTACTGTAGCCAGCGTATCCTTTGAAGGATCGCAGATGAATGTACGGTCAGCGCCATTGATTTTCAATGTCATTTTCATAAATTGTTTCATACGTTTTGCCTCCGTAATGTTCTAAAATAGGGAAACCTCGAGTCTTTCCCCAGCTTATTCTCTAATTTTAGCAAGTTTTCAGGCTATAGGCAACATATATTTTGGTTGAAATATAATACATATTTGCTGTTTTTGCTGCAGTCCTCAAATATCAGAGCTTCCTGCCGCACAAACACACCTTTGATACTGCAGCAGTATAAACTTAAATACTATCTTGCCGGCATATCTGCACAGGCCGCAAAACAGAATCTGTGCTGATAACGATAAAATAATCGCCTCGGCTCCAAAGGCTTTGGCGATTATCTGTTATTTATGCGATTTTGGTTTATGTAATACTAAATTTGTTTCCTGCCGGTCAGTTGGTCCTGCGTCCCACCAGATATAAAATTATTCCCAGGGCTATACATATGACACCTATAATCATAGTCACGCTCTGCATCATTGCGAAATCCGAGAACAGTCCGCTGCCGTATGTATCCAGATAATATTCTTCAGCCCATGAGCCTTCATACCAGTTGATAAATACCTTGGCAAAGATTGCAAAGACTCCGATTCCCAGATACAGACCTCCCAGCCTCTTTACATCTCCGAAACCCAGATGTGTCTTAGGATTTATCGGATACATCTCAGGGTCATCTATCGCCGAACCCTTGAATTTCCATTTGGCCAGCACATATATTACCGGAACAAACAGCACCCAGATCATGCCTCCAAGGAAGTAATCCATACCGTTAACAAGTGTTGACAGTATGCATATACCCAGTACAAGAATGCTGCATACGGTGTGCAGTCCCTTGCCGCCCGGGAACTTAAACGGAATTTCTTCTGCCGGAATTGTTCTCTTGAGCTTCATGCAGGCAATTACCGTCAGGGTCACAACCATTACCATAAAGAATACATCAACTACAACAAGGAATGTAAAACTGAACGGTATCAGCGCCAAAGTCACTACGGCTACAAATATAAGGCCTACGTAAGGAACACCTCTCTTTTTGGTCAGGCTGGCGACAAATTTCGGTCCGAAGTGTTCGTCAGCCAGCATAAGAACACATCTTGATCCCGTTGTGAGACATACGTTAAATATGGAAGCCTGCCCTATAATTGCAATAATCATAAAGCCTATGCCTGCTGCAGGTCCTACAAACTGTACAAGAACCGCTGAATATCCGATGCCGTCAGGCTCGGTTGTCCAGTCTGCCCATTCGCCCACAGAACCAAGTCCTGCTATTGTCGGCAGAATGTATGTCAGCGCAATCAGCGGAACAACTATCATCAGCGCTTTAGGAATAATCTTGTGTGCGCCTTTAATCTCTCCTGCAATTACCGACAGCTCGTCAAACCCTGAATACATCCAGATTGCAATTGCCAGACCTGCGCCGATATGACCGAATGCATTGTCATATTCATCAGAGAAGAACGGCTGCACAGGGCTCTGATTCATATTCATGAATCCCACCACTGTAACTGCTGCGAATGCAATAACAATCAGTATTGAAAGTATTGTGCTTACAACACTTACATCCTTGACACCAAGTACGTTAATGGTGAAGAATATCAGCACCATCACAACCTTGAGTACGAAACTCATGGTATCTGACAGCGGGACAATTTTGCCCAGATAGCCGATTGCCAGAACAACATAGACGGTGTTGCATACAAGCGACCATATTACATTGCAGAATACCATAATGGCAAACCAGAATTCGCCCAGAGCCTCTTTGACCCACATCAGGTTGCCGCCTTCAACTGGTCTTGCCGAACCCATTTCCGCACAAATCAGCGAATACGGCACTGCCCATACTATCGGAAGCACCAGCAGCAGTACGATTGTAAGTCCCGGCCCGCATTCAGGAATCATTTCTTCAATTCCGAAGGCTCCGGCACAGCATATAGCGTAGAACATCCCTACGACGGACATTACTCCCACATTGCTCTGCACGACATCCTTCACACCATGTCTTGCTTCTAACTTTTCCATCGTTTTTCTCCTTCAGATGACAGCGGGGTCATATATGCTGTCACTCCCCCAGCTATAACTCTTTTTTTACCAGTTCAACTGTAATATCAAGTTCATCTGCGCACTGCAGATAGTAATCAACCTGTGCTTCACTGAGCATATCCGATGAAATAAGGCCTGTCTGTTCGTATTTATCTTCGACAAACAGTCTTGAGAACAGGTATCCGCCCTGTCCTGTAATATACTGCTCGCAGGTGAGTCCGAATCTCTCGAAGCATTCATAGATTCCCGGTGTGAAAATATGCGCCTCAACCTGCAGATCTTTTCCGTCTTTTTTGCCTATTACCTCTGCAACGGTTGCGCCTGCTTCGGATTTAATACCCTCGTCCAGTATTTCCTGCATTTCTTCGCGATATTTAGGTGCTGCAGGTATATGCGCCAGTATGGTTTCAAACGGTATTACCTCACGACCGTTAATGATTTCTTTTTCTTTTGAAAGAAGTCCGGCTCTTTTGAGAGGATATGCAAAATCAATACCTACTCCGCCATATTTGAAATATGCATTTTTGCAGCCTTTGAAGAATGTATCTGCATTATATCCTATATAAACCGGCTCATCATGTGAATGTTCAACGCACATTGCAACCTTGCCTTCCATTTCAGGATATTCTCTGTAAAACGGATCGCTGAAGCCTTCTGTTACAACAAACTCTCCGTTAATCCATGCCACACCGTCTTCACTCATATCTCTTAATGCAACATCAGGTGACCACCAGAACGGCATAAATCTTTTGGCTTCAAGGCCCTCATATACAATCAGGTTAACTGTATCGCATGAATCCAGTTCTCTTACGGCACGTCTTGCCGCAACCAGAATCAGTCCCGGAGCTGAGCCTGTTCCTATGATTGCCAGTTTGCCGTTGGCTTTGAATTTTTCTCCGTATTCTTTGTACATAATACCGATGTCTTTAATCCATGTTTCCTGACTGTCATCGATTTCCGGATCCGTAAGCTCTCCGGCTGCGAAGTCCTGATAGTTTGTCTTGGCTTCAATCGCTGCATCCAGCACATTCTTTGCAAATGCGTAAGGCAGCGCATTAAGAATGAGATCCACTCCTTCTGCCGCTTTTACGATAGCTGACACATCTTTGGCGTTAACCTGCATACCAACACCTTTTTCCATTGAGGCAACCAGTTCTTCAACCGCCTTTTTATCATAATCAGCACATATTACTTTTTCTACAGCAGGATGCTGATCCAGTCTTCTTGCTGCTGCTGTTCCCTGAGCGCCCGAGCCCAGTACTAAAACTTTCTTACCCATCATTTCCTCCTTAAATGAATCATCAGGTCGTTACTTTAATGACTCATTTATAAATCCTTCCGCAGCTTAGTATGCCCGGCATATTTGCCATTGCGGAAACTTAACTGATTCTGTTTTGTATGTATATCTTAGCTGTTATACGAAAAGTTTTCAATTGCTCATTTTTCTAAATTTTCAGATTTACTAAAACAGTTTTGTCCTTGACACAAACGCTTTGAAAATTCTAATAAAAAGCAATGACTTTTTATCTATACCCATTATTAATTATGTCAAGACCTGTTAGTTACAAGAAATTTATCGGCCAATTTAGGTCAATTGTGCGGCAGCCCCTGTAAAGTTTTCATTGCGCCTGCATCAAAATAATGATACTATATATACAAAGAGCGTAACCTTTACGGTTCGTTATAAAAGTTTAAGCTGTAATCGCCTAAGCGTTTTATCGACGGCTTTGGCGATTATCTATTTCTTGTGGTTATCCATCTGAACCATCAATCCCATAATCATCAATACAATGACTATCAACTGGTATTCAGACATCTCTGCCTCCAAAATACTGAACCGCTTCAGCACGCTCTATGTACCTTTTTCAAATTTCCGGTTGCCAGACGCCGCAACCGGTGTTAATATATATACAAAGAGCGTAACCTTTACGGTTCGTTAATAATAGGGTTTTATAATAATCGCCCACATCAACGGCTTGGGCGATTATTTATTTTTTGTGGTTATCCATCTGAACCATCAATCCCATAATCATCAATACGATGACTATCAACTGGTATTCAGACATCTCTGCCTCCAAAAATTACTGAACCGCTCCAGCACGCTCTATGTATTCTGATATATACATTCTGCAGAACATATGTTTGTGTGTTAATATTCTTTTATCAAAAAAAATAAACAGAGGTCTGCCTTAACAAACCTCCGCAATATTACTTTTTACTTTACAGTCCCAGTCCGAAGTTTTCTTTAACTCTTGCCATTGTCTTTTTTGCAATGGCATCAGCTCTCTCTGCTCCGTCCTTCAGAACCTCTATCAGGTACTCCGAATGTCTTATTTCTTCGTATTTTTCCTTTACCGGTTTAAGTGCTTCTATTGTAACCTGCACCAGATCCTTTTTGAAATCGCCGTAGCCTCTGCCTTCATATTTTGCCTCGAGCTCCGGAACAGGAATTTCAGTAAGCGCACTGTATATGCTCAGAAGATTGCTGACTCCCGGCTTGTTCTCAATGTCATATTTAATAACACCGTCAGAATCCGTAGTAGCCTTCATTATTGATTTCTTAATCTTCGCATCATCATCAAGCAGTGAAATTCTGCTGTGTATATTCTCAGCGCTCTTGCTCATTTTGGATGTAGGATCATCAAGAGCCATTATCCTTGCACCGGCTTTCATAAACCTGCCGTCCGGAACAACAAAAGTCTTGCCGTAATGATGATTTACCCTTATAGCCAGATCTCTTGTAAGCTCTATATGCTGCTTCTGATCCTGCCCCACAGGTACAACATCGGTATCATAAAGCAGAATATCCGCCGCCATTAAAACAGGGTAGGTGAGAAGTCCCGCTCCGACCGACTCTTTGCCCTGACTCTTTGCCTTGAACTGAGTCATTCTGAAAAGCTCTCCCGTGTTTGCACAGCAGTTCAGAACCCAGCCAAGCTCTGCGTGACCCGATACGTCAGACTGCACGAATACTATTGATTTCTTTGGATCAACACCTATCGCCAGATAAAGAGCAGCCACATCCAGTATATGCTCTTTTAGCTCCTTTGGGTTTTGAGGAACTGTAATCGCGTGCTCGTCAACAATGCAGTAAATACATTCATGATCCTCCTGCAGATCGACAAACTGCTTCAAAGCTCCAAGATAGTTGCCCAGATGAATATTACCTGTCGGCTGTACGCCTGAAAATACTCTTTTCATTTCTATCGCCTTTCTATTACACTAATGTAAGCTGTTCTTCACTTTTTTCTGTTTCGTTCGGGGCGTCAGGCTTTTCCTGCTCATCCTCTCTGATTACCTTGGCCATAGTAATCAGTTTGGTGTTTTCTTCGACCTTCATAATCTTAACACCCTGAGTTGCTCTGCCCAGCATCGAAATGTCGCAGGCTTTAACTCTTATGATTATTCCGTCGGAATTGATAAGAAGCACTTCGTCATCCTCATCAACAACCATAGCCCCTATCAGAGGACCTGTCTTTTTGAATTTGCCCTTGTCGTAAGTCAGAAGGCCCTTGCCGCCTCTTACCTGTATCTTGTAATCCCTGGCTTTAGTTCTCTTGCCGTATCCGTTTTCGGTAACAACAAGCACTTCCTGATCCTTTTCAACAAGCTCCATTGCAACAACCTCATCGTCACCCTCAAGCTTGATGGCTCTGACACCGCCTGCAATTCTGCCCATAGGCCTTACATCTTCCTCTGAGAAGCATATACATTTACCCATTCTGGTAACAATAATAACATTGTTTGTGCCTGTGGTTTCCTTGATGCCGATAAGCTCGTCGCCGTCCTTGAGATTCATTGCGATAAGCCCTGTTTTTCGGTTGGTATCAAAGTTTGACAGCGCTGTTTTTTTGATTATACCGTGCTTGGTTACGGCTATCAGGTATTTATCCTCTGCAAATTCCTGAATAGGAATTACAGCGGTTATTCTCTCTCTCTGCATCAGATTCAGGAAGTTTACCGCAGGAGTGCCCTTGGCGGTTCTGGTTGCCTCCGGAATCTCATATGCCTTGATCTTGTGCGCTTTACCTGTGTTTGTAAAGAACATCAGATAATCAAGAGTAGAGGTCATAATCAGGTCTTTTACAAAGTCGTTTTCTCTGGTGGTAAGTCCTGTGATACCTTTGCCTCCGCGCTTTTGAGTCTTGTACGTGTCGGCAGGTATTCTCTTGATATATCCAAGGTGCGTAAGTGTCACTGCAACCTGTTCCTCCTCAATGAGATCCTCCTCGTCCATATCGGCCGCATCGGCAACAATTTTGGTTCTTCTCTTGTCGTTGTATTTTTCTTTGATTTCAAGAAGCTCGTCTCTGATTACTCCCATCAGCATATCCTCATCTGAAAGCAGCTGTTTGTAATATGCTATTTTTTTCATCAGCTCTGCATATTCTGCTTCTATTTTTTCTCTTTCCAGACCCTGCAGCCTTGCCAGTCTCATATCGAGAATAGCCTGCGCCTGTATGTCTGTAAGAGTGAATTTTTCCATCAGTTTTTCTTTGGCATCGTTGTAGCTTGAACGTATTGTTGCTATTATCTCATCAATATTGTCAAGCGCAATCCGCAGACCTTCGAGTATGTGGGCTCTTGCCTCTGCTTTGTTCAGGTCAAACTGAGTTCTTCTTGTAACCACGTTTTTCTGATGCTTCAGATATTCGTCAAGCATCTGATACAGAGTAAGCAGCTTAGGCTCTCCGTTTACTATGGCAAGCATTATCATACTGAAGCTTTCCTGAAGCTGAGTATGCTTGTAAAGCTTGTTGAGCATAATCTGAGGATTTACATCACGTTTAAGCTCTATTACTATGCGTATGCCTTCTCTGTTTGACTGGTCGCTTATATCGGAAATTCCCTCAAGCTTTTTCTCTTTGACAAGATCTGCGATTTTTTCAATCATTCTTGCCTTGTTTACCTGATAAGGTATTTCTGTAACTATAATCTGGTGTTTGCCTCTGTTGGATTCCTCAATTTCGGCCTTGGATCTGATTATAACTTTGCCCTGACCTGTCCTGTAGGCCTGCTTGGCATTGTTTTTGCCCATGATAATGCCGCCGGTAGGGAAATCCGGACCTTTTACGATTTTAATAAGGTCCTCATTGGTGCATTCCTTGTCCTCAATCATTTTGACAGCAGCGTCAATAACCTCTCCGAGGTTGTGAGGAGGAATAGAGGTTGCCATACCTACGGCTATACCGTTTGACCCGTTTACCAGCAGGTTTGGAAATCTGCACGGAAGCACTGTAGGCTCTTTTTCCTCGCCGTCAAAGTTCGGAATAAAATCAACTGTGTCCTTATCTATTTCCCTGAGCATTTCAAGTGCAAACGGTGTCATTCTTGCTTCCGTATAACGCATTGCCGCCGCCTGATATCCGTCAACAGAACCGAAGTTACCATGACCGTCTACCAGTCTGTAGCGTATATTAAACGGCTGTGCAAGTCTTACCATTGCATCATATATGGAACTGTCGCCGTGAGGGTGATATTTACCCATTACTTCGCCGACTATACGGGCTGATTTTTTGTGAGGCTTGTCCGGAGTCACCCCAAGCTCGTCCATACCAAAGAGTATTCTTCTGTGAACCGGTTTAAGTCCGTCCCTCACGTCCGGAAGAGCTCTTCCGACAATTACACTCATCGCATAATCGATATATGAATTTTTCATCTCGTCATATATCTCATGCTGCAGCATTTTTTGATCTTCCAGTAAATTTGCCATATGCTCCTCCTTTCTTAGATATCTATGTTCTTAACGTATTTGGCGTTGTCTTCGATGAATTTTTTTCTGGGTGCAACCTTGTCACCCATAAGTGTTGAGAAAATCTCATCGGCTCTGGTTGCGTCATCAATTGTAATCTGAATCAGAGTACGATGCTCAAATGACATTGTTGTATCATAAAGCTGTTCGGCATCCATTTCACCAAGACCCTTGTATCTCTGAATATTGATTTTGCCTTTGCCGTTTATTTTGTCAAGCAGCGCCTCCTGCTCCCTGTCGGAGTAGGTGTAGTAAACATCCTTGCCCTGCTTAACCTGAAACAGAGGCGGCTGCGCGGCATATACATATCCCTGTCTGATAAGCTCCGGCATATATCTGTAGAAGAATGTCAGAAGCAGAGTTCTGATATGCGCTCCGTCAACATCGGCATCTGTCATTATTATGATTTTGTGATATCTGAGCTTCTCTATATCGAAATCGTTGCCTATATTGCAGCCGAAGGCTGTTATCATATTTTTGATTTCATCTGAATTCAAAATCTTGTCAAGTCTTGCTTTTTCTACGTTCAGAATCTTACCGCGAAGCGGCAGTATTGCCTGACGCGTCCTGTCTCTGCCGTCAATGGCGCTGCCTCCCGCCGAATCTCCCTCGACAAGAAATATCTCCGAAACCGCAGGGTCCTTTGATGAGCAGTCTGCCAGCTTGCCCGGAAGCGAATTTGAATCAAGAACCGATTTACGTCTTGTAAGCTCTCTGGCTTTTCTGGCTGCTTCTCTTGCTCTTGCGGCTCTCAGGCATTTTTCCATTATTATTTTGGCCTGCGCAGGGTTTTCTTCAAGAAAAGCCATCAGGTTTTCGTTTGTTGAGGTTTCAACAAAGCCTCTCATTTCTGTATTTCCGAGCTTTGCCTTTGTCTGACCTTCAAATTCAGGCTCGGCAAGCTTTACGGAGACTATGGCAGTAAGACCTTCTCTTACATCCTCACCCGACAGAGCCTGATCGCTGTCTTTGAGGAATTTGTTTTTTCTTGCATAGTCGTTAAATACTCTTGTCAGCGCCGATTTGAATCCTATAAGATGAGTACCGCCCTCAACAGTGTTGATGTTGTTGGCATAAGATAAAATCATCTCATTGTATCTGTCGGTGTACTGCATCGCAACCTCGGCTTCGCACACATCGGCTTTACTGACTTCAAAATATATTATATCCTTATGAAGCGCTTCTTTGTTCTGGTTCATATGCTTTACGAACTCTTTGATACCGCCTTCATAATGAAATTCTTCTTTTTTGGTTTTGTTTTCTCTTTTGTCCTCAAGAGTTATCTTGATGCCCTTGTTGAGAAACGCTGTTTCTCTCAATCTGTGCTGGAGAGTATCGTAATCGTATTCCGTCGTTTCGGAAAAAATCTCAGCGTCAGGCCAGAATGTGGTCTTTGAACCTGTTTTTTTAGTATTGCCTGCAACATCAAGGCCGGTTACTGTCTTGCCCTGCTCATAAGCCTGCCTGTATATTTTGCCGTCTCTTTTGACCTCAACCTCCATCCTTGTGGAAAGGGCGTTGACAACTGATGCGCCTACGCCGTGAAGTCCTCCCGAAACCTTGTATCCTCCTCCGCCGAATTTACCGCCGGCATGAAGTACAGTGTGTATTACTTCAACTGCAGGTATACCAAGCTTGGGGTGCTTGTCTACAGGCATCCCCCGGCCGTTATCCTCAACTGTTATTGAGTTGTCCCTGTTTATAGTAACATTTATTTCAGTACAGTATCCTGCAAGAGCCTCGTCCACACTGTTGTCTACTATTTCGTATACAAGATGATGAAGTCCCTTGGGTCCTGTACTCCCTATATACATACCGGGTCTTTTTCTGACAGGCTCCAGTCCTTCAAGAACCTGTATCTGCTCGGCATCGTAATTCTGATTTTGTTTTTTTGCCATTAAAACAGCCACCTCATTTTTATAAAATTATATTGATTTATTGTAACACAAAATCACTCTTTTTACAAGGTTTTAGTCTTATTTTGAGTTTTGAAGCATAAATATTAAAAAACCTCGCTGTAACGCGAGATTTTTAATATTAAAAGTTATAAAAAATAATCTACATATATTGTATTTATCTGTCGATTTTGCCGTTTTTGATGCGGTAGGTGATACCGTCCGGAAAACTTCCTGCAACCTCCTCTGAAATTTCGGTTGTGGTTATAAATATCTGGACGCTGTTCAGGCAGTTTACAAGATATGACTGTCTGCTTTTGTCAAGCTCGGACAGAACATCGTCAAGAAGAAGCACCGCATCCTCTCCGGTCAGCTCCCTGATAAGTTTTATTTCGGCAAGTTTTAGAGAAAGAGCTGCCGTGCGCTGCTGTCCCTGAGAACCGAAATGCCTTATATCAACACCGTTGATGCAGATTTTAAGGTCATCCTTGTGAGGTCCTCTTGAAGTGGATCTCTGCTGCAGATCTTTTTCGAGGGTTTTTTCTGTTTCTGCCATAAATATTTCCGTCAGGTTTTCACCGTATGGTATATTCGCCTCGTATTCTACAGTGAGAGTTTCTTTGCCTGAAGTGATGCTGCTGTGGATATCGCTGCTCACTTCTTCTATTTTTTTGACAAAAGCTTTTCTTTTTCTGATTATTTCAGCGCCGTATTCCGCCAGCTTGTAATCCCATATCTTCAGTATATCTGTCTGTATACTGTCCTCCTTGAGATAAGCGTTTCTCTGCTTCAGCACTTTTTTGTAGTTATACAGGTTTTCATAATACGAGGGTCTCAGCTTGCTCAGCTCTCTGTCTATGAATTTTCTTCTGCGATCGGGGGAATCTTTTACAAGTTTTAAGTCCTCAGGTGAAAATATTACAACATATACCTTTTCGAGAAGGTCTGTCATTTTGCTTATTTTCACTCCGTCACATGAAATGTATTTACTGTCAGGTTTTATAAGCATTGAAAAGGGCTGCTCCCCGTCATCGGATTCTATAACAGCATCTATTCTGGCATATTTTTTATCAAAGCTTATGATTTCTCTGTCTTTGCGTGTGCGAAATGATTTTGCAAACGACATCATATATATGGCTTCTATCAGATTTGTCTTGCCCTGTGCATTGTCACCAATCAGAATATTAACTCCCGGATGAAATGCTGCCGAAAGATTGTCATAGTTTCTGAAGTTTTCAAGCTTTAAGGATTTAATATACATTATCTTACCTGCAGCGGAGCTATATTCTGACGCCCTTGCCCTTGCCTGTGATATGCTCTATGTCTATCCTGACCATTCTCATGGCAGCCTTTGCCTTGTTGAAATATTCAATACCGCCGTCATAATAGTCATTGGAGTATTTTTTTATGATAGGAATATGGCTTTCGAGCATTTCCTCAGGGTCCTCTACAAATGATGCTCTGCCGAAAACCACAACACTGGCAAAGTCATTGCCGTAGGCTTCCGGAATAACATCATCCTGCGCTATGACTGTAAAGCATACCTTTGGGTTTCTTTTTATTGCATCAACCTTGTAGCCTTCTTTTGCACAGTGAAAATATATTTTACCGTCACTGTATGCATAGCTTATAGGAACTCCGTAGGGATATCCGTCATCTCCTGCAACGGACAGTACACCGCTGGTACAGGTATCAAGTATTTTTTCTGTCATTTCTTCTGAAAGCTGTCTTTCTTTTTTTCTCATTTCTCTGAACATATTAGCACCTCTCTATCTTTAATCACAAATGATCCGTCGGATCGTTTTTTTTGTAAACCAGCCAGCTTATGAGCAGGCTGTTTGTCAGCAGATATGCAATAAAGCTTTTTTTGATTGCTGTTTTTTCTCTTTCGTTTTTGTATCTTAAAGATTTCAGAACAAAATATACTATTAAAGCTATCAGTATTATCATCAGAAAAAGCATTACTGTATTACTTTTCATTTATCCCACCCCCTGTCAATATTTTTAATTAGATGATATTCTTACAGGAAGCACCAGATACTCATAATTATTTCCCTCTACAGGTTTGATAAGCGCAGGTGTGATGCTTGTATTAAGCTCTATTTTTACATATTCATCATCTATTGCCTTGAGAGCATCAAGCATATATTTTGAATTGAAGCCTATTTCAAGATCTTCGCCTTCTTTTTCCATTATTATTTCTTCTTTTACATTACCTTCTTCTGATCTGGAAGTAAGGGTGAGAAGATTATTTTTGATGGTTACTCTGATTAGGTTGTTTTTACCTTCTTTGGCAAGCAGTGAAGCTCTCTCTATACTTTCAATAAATTCATTTTTGCTGATTGTAAGCGTGGTGCCGCAGGTTTTTGGCAGAATATCTCCGTATCTGATAAATTCACCTTCTAGCAGCCTCATGATTATATTTGTATCATCAACTGAGATGAATGCTTTTTTTTGTCCGAGTGATATCTGAATATCTTCCTCTCCGTCCGATTCTGATATTATCTTATTTATTTCATTTAATATTTTTGCAGATATTATGATATTTCTGTTTTCGGCATTTTTCATAGCCTCTCTGTTTACGGCCATTCTGAATCCGTCAAGGGCAACCATATTGATGCTGTTTTCTTCTATTTCTATCAGAACTCCTGTAAGCACTCCTCTTGATTCGTCAGTGGTTGCGGCAAATGCTGTTCCTGATATCATATTTTTGAATATTTCTCTGTCAAGTGACATTATATTCATATTATTCTCTTCTTCATTGAGATTAGGAAACTCCTCTGAAGAAAATCCTATTATCTTAAATTCCGATTTTGAGGTTTTGATGCAGATGTTTCCGTTTTCTTCTTCCTCTATCAGTATTTCTTCATTTGGAAGCTTTCTTATTATGTCACCAAACAGCTTTGCAGGTATTACTGCCGATCCTTCTTCAATAACATTTACATCTATTATTTTTTCTATGCTTAAATCAAGATCAGATGCTGAAAGAATCAGTCTGTTTTCGACAGTCGTTAACATTATACCTTTGAGAACAGGTACTGTTGTTCTTGTGCTTACCGCTTTTGAAACGATGTTCAGTGATTTTGAAAGCTTCTGCTGGCTGCAAGTGAATTTCATTTTTTCCTCCGGGATTTTATTATTCCTGTAACGAATGAAAGAGAAATTCTGAATCATTCATTTTCTCTTTTTTTGTTAGTATATATTAGTAGTAATAGTAGTAGGGGCTGTGGAATTGTGGATAAGTACTCCGATGCCCTGTAAATTCAATAAAAATTATTATTAAATTTTTGTTAATAACCTGTTTTTTGGTGCAGTTTTGCGTGTGGAAAACTATTCTTCACCGATTATTGAGATGAGTTCATTTACAATCTGTCTGGTTTCATCGTTGAATTTGATTTCATCTCTGATTTTTTCGTATGCGTGAAGAACTGTCGTGTGATCTTTTCCTCCAAAGTATTCTCCTATCTTAGGAAATGAAAGATCTGTCATCTCTCTGCAAAGGTACATTGCTATATGTCTTGGGAAAGCTATGGCTCTTGCGCGTTTGGCGCTTTCTATATCTGCAAGCTTGACATTGAATTTTTTGCAGACCTTTTTTTTGATAAAGTCCGGCGTCACTTCCGAATCGCTGTTTGAAAGAATATCTTTTAATATATCCTTTGCAAATTTTATATTTATGTCCTCCTGCATCAGCGCCGAAAAGCTTATTATTCTGTTCAGAGCGCCTTCAAGCTCTCTGACATTGAATTTGATTTTTTCGGCAATCAGGCTTATTACTTCCTGCACATCGTCGTTGAGCTTAATACCCTCAAGCTCTGCCTTTCGCTGAAGTATGGCAACTCTTGTTTCATAATCCGGCGCCTGTATGTCGGCTATTATATTCCATTCAAAACGCGAGCGCAGCCTTTCATCGAGATTTACAAGCTTGTTGGGTGCTCTGTCGCTTGATATCACTATCTGTCTGTTGTTTTCGTAAAGCGTGTTAAAGGTGTGAAAAAGCTCTATTTCAGTTGAGTCCTTACCCTCTATAAACTGTATATCGTCTATGAGCAGCACGTCCTGATTTCTGTATTTTTCTTTGAATTCCTTGGTTTTTTTCTTGTTGTTTTTGGTGTCTCTGATAGCATCTATAAGCTCGTTTGTAAACATTTCCGAGGAAACATACAAAACCTTGAGGTCAGGGTGGTTTTCCATTATGTAGCAGCCTATGGCGTGCATCAGATGTGTTTTGCCAAGGCCTGAACCTCCGTATATGAACAGAGGGTTGTATGCTTTTGAAGGTGACTCTGCAACAGCCACCGCCGCAGCGTGAGCATATTTGTTGTGATCGCCCACAACGAATGTATCAAATGTATATCTTGGATTGAAATAAAATTCTTCTGTGTATTCTTTGTTTTCTTTTTTTGGTTTTGGTGTATCTGTAGGTATATTAAAAGAAACCTTGAGAGGTTCGCCGAATACTTCCTGTATATTGGTTTCGAGAAGCTTGAGATATCTTTCGTTTATTACCTTCACGAGAAGCGCATTGAATACTTCAAAGTATATTATTTTGTTTGTTTCGTCTACGGAATTAAAGACCAGAGGCTTAAACCATGTGTCGTAGCTGATGGATGTCAGATCCGCTTTGATTTTTTCGAGGGTCCTGTTCCATTTTTCCTGTTGTTTCTTATTGTCCATTTTCACATCTCCAAAATTACTGTATATATCATATCAAAAAAGTTATCCACAGACAATTGCTTTTTTCAATAAAGAGAAAAAACTTGTTTTATACTGTTTATACACAGGTTGTGGAAAATCTTGTGAACAATATTAACACGCATAATATGGGGAATTTAAGGCACAAAAAAAGTAATTTATAAACAAATGCGTTGACATCGGCTCATGTTGATTATATAATGTAAAAGCGTATCTATGCCTTTGGAATTTAGATGGCATAATTAAAAATTTTCAATTCAGGAGGAAAATACAATGAAACAGACTTATCAGCCTAAAAAAAGACAGAGAAAAAAGGAACACGGATTCAGAAAAAGAATGAAAACAAAAAACGGTAGAAACGTACTTAAAAGAAGAAGAGCAAGAGGAAGAAAAGTTTTATCAGCATAATAAAGCTTTGAAATTATTTATTAAAGGGCGTTTGTTTGATTTATGCTAAAAAAAGATGTTTTAAGAGGAGCTGAGAATTTTAATAACGTTTACAAAAAAGGCAAATCTGTCGGCGACAGATATATTGTGCTTTTTTATAAAAAAAACGGTCTTCCTTACAACAGAACTGCATTTCTGGCAAGCAAAAAAGTCGGAAACAGCGTAGCAAGAAACAGAGCAGCCAGACTTATGAGAGAAAGCTGCAGACAGATAAAACATGATTTCAAGACAGGCTATGACATCATATTTATAGCCAGAAACACTATTAACGGCAGGAAATGCCAGGAAGTGCAGAAATCATTGAAGTCTGCTGTCAGAAGATCCGGAATCATAAAAAAATGAAACAGATTTTAATTTTTTTGATAAGGGGATATCAGAAATTCATATCGCCTTTGTTTTCTGCCAGATGCAGATTTTATCCGACCTGTTCGGCATATTTCATTCAGGCTTTGGAGAAATACGGATTTTTCAAAGGGAGCTTTCTCGGAACCAAAAGGATTCTCAAATGTCATCCTTTCAGTCCCGGCGGCTATGACCCTTTGAAATAACGGAGGAATTTAATGGGCGTAATTGCAAAACCGATAGGTGCACTATTACAATTGATTTACGATTTCGTCGGAGTATATGGTATTGCTATTATAATACTTACTGTAATAGTCAAGGCCTGCCTGTATCCGCTCTATGCCATGCAGACAAAAAGTACGGCATCGATGGCAGATATACAGCCGAAAGTAAAAGAAATCCAAAAAAAATACGCAAACGACCAGCAGATGATGAATCTCAAAATACAGGAGCTTTACAAGGAAGAAAAATTCAACCCTATGGCCGGTTGTCTTCCTATGCTTATTCAGTTTCCGATAATCATGGGACTGTTTGCACTGCTCAGAGATCCGCTGAAATTCATGGGTACCGATAATGACATTCTGTTTGCGGTACACGATGCGTTTTTATGGATGACTGACCTTACTCAGCCGGACAAATGGATACTTCCGCTTGCTGCAGGTGTGGCGACATTTATATCATTTACAATGACTCAGGCTCTTACCGGAAGCAGCGCGGCAGGAGGAGCTGCAGCTCAGACCAATGCAATGATGAAGGGCATGAAATACATATTCCCTGTAATGATTGTATGGATGGCAAGAACATATCCCGCAGGCTTATCAATCTACTGGTTCATAAGCCAGATAATACAGATTTTCATAAATCTGCGTTTGAATGCCATAAGAAAAAAAATAAGAGCAGACAAAGAAAATAAAAATAAGAGAAAATAGTACGTTACTATTTTACCGGAGGAAAAATTAATATGGACTTTTCAGAAAAATGGGGAACAGATATTGACGAAGCTGTGAAACTGGCTTTGGCGGATCTGAAGCTTACTATAGATGAAGTCGATGTCACAGTACTTGAAGAACCTTCAAGAGGGTTCTTTGGAATAGGCTCAAAGCTTGCAAAGGTAAGAGTTGAACCAAAGAAAAAATCAGAACCGGTTAAAAAAGAAGAAACCAAAAAAGAACCAAAGAAGGAAATCAGACAGGAAACTGTAAAAGAGGTCAGAAAACCTGCTGCAAAAGAAAAATTTGAAGTAACACAGAGACCTGATAATTTAGAGGACATCGAAGATTGTGAAGCTCTGACTTTCCTCAGGAATGTGACAGAGCAGATGAATTTAAAACTGGACATAAAAGCTCAGGGTAATGATGACAGCCTTTATCTTGATATAACAGGTAATGATTCAGGAACCATTATAGGTAAGAGAGGACAGACTTTAGATTCAATACAGTATCTTACAAGTCTTGTAGTAAACAAAAACAAAGAAAAATACATTCGCGTTATAGTTGATGCCGAAAACTACAGGGCAAAAAGAGAAAAAACTTTGGAACAGCTTGCAAACAGACTGGCTGACAAGGTTATAAAGACAAGGAAGAGTGTCAGACTTGAACCTATGAATCCTTATGAGAGAAAGGTTATTCATGCAACTCTTCAGAGTAACCCGGGTATAATTACCAGAAGTGAAGGCGAGGAGCCGTACAGAAGGGTTATAATTGAACTTAAACGTTAAAAACGGCCCGCATATTTGCGGGCTTTAATCTTTTGTCGGGAGAAACTCAAAATGGAAGAAACTATTGCTGCTGTTGCAACAGCCTACGGTGAGGGCGGAATAGGAATAATAAGAATAAGCGGTGAAAACGCTTTTGATATTCTTAATCAGGTATTTGTTCCTTTCAGAAAAAACAAAATAAAAGAAAGAATGCTCACATACGGTCATATCAAAGACGGAAACGAAACAGTAGATGAGGTGATGGCTGTATATATGAAGGCTCCCCATACCTATACAAGAGAAGATGTGGTGGAGATAAACTGTCACGGCAGTATAGTGGCCCTGCGCAAAACTCTTGCACTGGTGCTTTCAAAGGGAGCAAGAATTGCAGAGCCGGGCGAGTTCACAAAGCGTGCTTTTCTAAACGGCAGGCTTGATCTTTCACAGGCTGAGGCAGTGATAGACCTTATTAAAGCCGGAACAGACAAAAGCTTTGATGTCGCAATGAAGCAGCTTGACGGAAGCTTTTCGGAAAAAATCAGAGATATAAGAAAAGAGCTTGTTGATATTCTTGTTAATGTTACGGTAAATATAGACTACCCCGATGAGGACATAGAGCAGCTTACATACGATAAATTAAAAGCCGATCTGCAGGCGGTCAAAAATTCTCTTGAAAAAATAATCAGCACAGCCGGCAGAGGCAGGATAATCAGAGAAGGCCTGAATGTAGCCATAATAGGCAGGCCGAATGTGGGCAAATCATCTCTTATGAACGCGCTTCTCAAAGAGACAAGAGCAATAGTTACCGAAATACCGGGAACTACCAGAGATACAATACAGGAGCAGATGAGCATCAGAGGTATTCCGGTGCTTCTGACAGATACGGCGGGAATCAGAGAGACAGACGACACCATCGAAAAAATAGGCATTGAAAAAAGCAAAGAATCCTTTAACAGAGCAGACCTTGTGATATTTATAATTGACGGTTCGGAAAAACTCTCGGCAGAGGACATGGCTCTGATGGAGTATGCCGAAAGCCGCCCCTGCATAACCCTCATAAACAAAACAGACAGGGGCATTGCAGTAGATAAAGAAGAAATAAAAACAAAAATCCCTCAGGCGCAGGTGATATATACATCGGTAATTAACGATAAGGGAATTGCAGAAATAGAAGAGGCCATTGAAAATATGGTATACGGCGGTCAGGCAAAGCAGCAGGACAGCCTTATGGTTACAAATGTCAGACATGAGGAGCTTCTCAGGCAGGCGGACTCTGCCGCAGGCGACGCTCTTGAAATGACTGATATGATGCAGCCTCTTGAATTTATTGAAGTTGATATTAACAGAAGCTATGAGCTTCTTGGAGAAATAATCGGAGAGACAGTTGCAGATGACATCATAAATGAAGTATTTGCGAGATTCTGTCTTGGCAAGTAGGAGCTTGATATATGGAAAAAATATTCATGGGAGAATACGATATAATTGTCGTGGGGGCAGGTCATGCAGGCTGTGAGGCGGGGCTTGCCGCAGCAAGAATGGGAAACAGGACTCTTGTGCTGTCTATAAATCTTGAAGCTGTTGCGATGATGGCGTGCAATCCTTCCATCGGAGGCACAGGCAAGGGTCATCTTGTCAGAGAAATAGACGCTCTTGGCGGAGAAATGGGCAAAAATATAGACAAGACCTTCATACAGAGCAAAATGCTCAATACTGCAAAAGGTCAGGCGGTTTATTCTCTCAGAGCGCAGGCTGATAAGCACAAATATCATCAGGAGATGAAAAAAACGCTTGAAGCGCAGGAAAATCTGGAGCTTAAACAGGCCGAGGTAATAAGTCTTGAGGTTGAGAACGGCAGAGTATGCGGAGTTGTAACAAGAACGAATATACTCTACAAGGCAAAAGCGGTAATTCTGGCAACAGGAACATTTCTTGCAGGCAAAATTTTTATAGGTTCGGCAGTGTATTCAGGCGGCCCCAACGGACTTGCACCGTCAGTTGAGCTTGCGGAAAATTTAAGAGCGCTGGGACTTCCAATGAGAAGATTCAAGACAGGTACTCCTGCAAGAGCGCTGTCAAAAAGCCTTGACTATTCAAAAATGGCAGAGCAGAAGGGTGATGCAAAAATTCAGCCGTTCTCATTTATGAATGATAACATCGATAAAGAGCAGGTTTCGTGCTGGCTGACATATACCAACAGTGAAACCCATGATATAATCAGAGCAAATTTTTCGAGATCGGCTCTGTTCGGAGGACAGATAGAAGGCATAGGTCCCAGGTACTGTCCGTCGATAGAGGACAAGGTAAACAGATTCAAAGACAAGGCGAGACATCAGCTGTTTATAGAGCCGGAGGGACTTGATACAGAGGAGATGTATATACAGGGAATGTCATCGTCACTTCCCGAAGATGTGCAGTATGATTTTTACAGAACAATTCCGGGACTTGAGAACCTGGAAATAGCAAGACCGGCATATGCGATAGAATATGACTGCATAGATCCTCTGGATATAAAACTGAATCTCGAAAACAGACATATAAAAAATCTTTTTTGCGCAGGACAGTTTAACGGCAGCTCCGGATATGAGGAAGCTGCGGCGCAGGGACTCATGGCAGGAATAAACGCATCACTGTTAATAAATGGCAAAGAACCGTTTATACTGGACAGATCCGAAGCTTATATTGGCGTTCTAATCGACGATCTGGTGACTAAAGGTACTATGGAGCCTTACAGAATTATGACCAGCAGAGCGGAATATAGACTGCTTCTGAGGCAGGACAATGCTGATTTGAGACTGACAGAGCGTTCATATAGGATAGGATTGGCAACACAGGAGAGATACGACAAAACTATAAATAAAAAGAAACTGGTTGAAGAAGAAAGAGAAAGACTAAAAAATACCAAGGTAGCTCCTGCAGATATAAATCCGCTGCTGGAGCAGTGGGGCACTACTAAGGTGGACGGGAGCATCAGCCTGATGGAGCTTCTCAAAAGACCTCAGGTTTCCTATGAGGGACTTGCCGCGGTGGACAAATCAAGACCTGCATTGCCTCAGCATATAATTGACCATCTGGAGGTGCAGATTAAATATGAAGGATATATCAGAAAACAGCTTCAGCAGATTGAAAAATTCAAAAGACTTGAGGACAAAAAACTCAGCGAGAATATTGATTATTCCGGCATAGAGGGACTCAGAATCGAAGCAAAAGAAAAGCTTGACAGATTCAGACCCGTTTCAATAGGGCAGGCGTCAAGAATTTCAGGAGTGTCTCCTGCCGATATAAATGTACTTTTGATATACCTTGAAAAACACAGAAGGAGAAACAATGGAGCTTCTAATTAAAATACTCAGGGAGTATAATATTGAGCTTACTCCCCGGCAGACGGAGCAGTATGCCGAATATATGGAGCGCATACTTGACTATAATCAGCATATAAATCTGACTTCTATTACAGACAGAGATGAATTCATAAAAAAACACTATGCAGACTCGATACTCGGAGCCCTTAACGATGAATTCAGGGCGGGAGAGAGTGTGATAGATGTAGGAACAGGCGCGGGATTCCCGGGAGTGCCCCTTGCAATTCTTTTTCCCGACAAGGAATTTGTGCTGCTGGATTCGCTGAACAAACGGCTTAAAATAGTAAGTGAAATATGCCGGAGTGCAGGAATAAACAACGTCAGAGTGCTTCATTCAAGAGCCGAGGATGCCGGCAGAAACAAAGAGTACAGAGAGCGGTTTGACATATGTGTATCAAGAGCAGTTGCAGATCTGTCGGTGCTTTCGGAGCTTTGTCTGCCTTTTGTTGCAGAGGGAGGCTACTTCCTCTCCTACAAGGGACCTGACTGCGAAAAAGAGCTTAAAAACGCAGGCAAGGCAATCAGAACTCTCGGAGGCAGAGTGGCAGAAGTCACTAATATATGCAGCGCCGACACTGAATTTAATCATAATATAATATTTATTGAAAAAATAAAAAACACGCCGGCGCAATATCCGAGAAAAGCGGGAACGCCATCGAAAAACCCTATTAAATAGCGAAAGTAGGGTTCTTTTGTTATACGAAAAATATTTTATTTCCCCTGCATTATGATAATATCTAATAAAAGGTATACCGAAGAAAAAACAGGGGGAATAATATGATTACAAGAAAAGTGAGTGATGTTTCCATCAGCCTGATAAAGGCAAATCCGGGACAGCCCAGAAAAATCTTTGAGGAAGAGGATCTGCTGGAGCTTAAAAATTCAATACAGGAATACGGTGTACTGCAGCCTGTAATCCTCAAAAAGAACAAAGACGGCACATACGGAATAATAGCGGGAGAGAGAAGATTCAGAGCAGCGGGGCTTGCAGGCCTTGAAAAAATCCCTGCGATAATTAAAAACGCCGATGAAAAAGACGCGGCATTTATTGCACTTGTTGAAAACATACAGAGGGAAAACCTGAGCTTCATAGAGGAGGCATATGCGTACCGCAATCTCATAGATGAATACAATCTGTCACAGGGGGAGATTGCGCAGCGGGTGGGAAAAACCCAGTCAACAATATCAAACAAGATAAGAATACTGAACCTGCCCTCCGACATACAGAAGGTGCTGATTGAAAACAGACTGACAGAAAGACACGCAAGAGCGCTGCTCAAAATACAGGATGCGGAGCTGCAGCGGCAGGTGCTCAAAAGAATAGTTACATACAATCTGAATGTCAGACAGAGCGAAAGACTTGTGGAGGAGGCTCTTAAAAAAAGAGAAAGCGACAGGAACAGAAAAAACAGAAAAAGCTGTATGAACTACAAAATCTACATAAACTCCATCCGGAAGCTGTTTACGCAGATTTCGGAAATAGAAAAAGACGCACAGCTCCTGCAGGAGGACAGAGAGGACTTTGTTGAAGTGAAAATACTTATTCCGAAAAAAGAAAAACAGGCTTTGCAGAGAGTAGGCAGCTGACGGCAGAGAGATGTTTCACGTGAAACATCTCTCTTGAAACCGTAAAAATGTTTCACATGAAACAATAATGCAGAGAGAAAAGATGATGTTCAGATCTTTTCTCTTTTTTGATGAAATAAATATATAAAACAAGTAGTAAAAAAATATGTATTAGTGTATAATAGATTAACAACAGAAAAAGGAGGCTCGATTTTGGGTAAAGCGATAGCAATATTTAATCAGAAGGGCGGCGTGGGCAAGACAACCACCAACATCAATCTTGCTGCCTGTCTGGCACTTAAAGGCAAAAAAGTACTTATACTTGACATAGATCCACAGGGCAATACAACAAGCGGTATCGGGATTTCAAAAAAAACACTTCAGGGAAGCACCTACGATGTGCTGATAGAAAACGATGCCGATCCAAGAGATTTCATACTCAGCACCAGAGTCAAAGGTATGGACATAATACCTGCAAGCGTTGAGCTGGCAGGAGCAGAGGTGGAGCTCGTAGCAAAAAAAAGCAGAGAAAAACGCCTCAAAAAAGCGATAGACAAAATCAAGGACAACTATGACTATATTTTCATAGACTGTCCTCCGTCACTGGGGCTTCTTACAATCAATTCCCTTACGGCGGTAGACAGCGTCCTTATACCTATCCAGTGCGAGTTTTATGCGCTGGAGGGTGTAAGCCAGCTTATGAGCACCATAGAGCTTGTCAAAAAGAATATGAATCCGAACCTGAAAATACAGGGTGTAATACTGAGTATGTTTGACGGCAGAACAAACCTGTCGATACAGGTTGTTCAGGAGGTCAAAAAATACTTCAAAGACAAGGTATACGCAACGGTAATTCCGCGAAACATCAGACTTGCAGAGGCTCCGAGCTACGGTATGCCTATCACGGAATATGATCCGAGATCCACAGGCGCAGCGGCATATACCGAATTTGCAGAGGAATTTTTAGCTCTTGAGGAGGAAGAATAATATGGCGGCACCAAAGAAAAAAGGTCTTGGCAGAGGGCTGGAGGCTCTGTTTGAAGAAATATCTGTTGAAATCCCTGAAGAAAAAGAAACTGCAAACAAGGACGAAAAAACAGATAAAACAGACGGCGAAGGCGGAGTGCTGTATGTGGATATAAATGACATTAAGCCTAATGTGCACCAGCCACGCAAAACTTTTGATGAGGAAAAGCTGGAGGAGCTTGCGGCATCAATCAGAGAGCATGGCATAATACAGCCTGTGGTTCTGCGCAGCACAGACGGCGGATATGAGATAGTTGCAGGCGAGCGCAGATGGCGTGCCGCAAGAAAAGCGGGAATCAAAAAAATCCCTTGTGTTATTAAAGAACTCACAGATGAGCAGAATATGCTTGTTGCCATAATCGAGAATATGCAGAGAGAGGATCTGAACCCTATCGAAGAGGCTGAAGGGCTGAGCAGAATGATAGAGGTTTACGGACTTACTCAGGAGCAGGTTTCAAAGGGAGTAGGCAAAAGCAGACCATATATTACAAATGCTTTAAGACTTCTCAAGCTTTCGGATGATGTGCGTGAGATGACAAGAGATGGCAGGCTTACAGCAGGCCACGCAAGGGCGCTGGCCGGCATCAAGGATATAGAGAAACAGAAGAAGCTGGCGCTAAAAGCCGTAAAGGAAGGCCTTTCTGTGCGCAGCATAGAGAAGCTGGCAGGGGCGCCTGACAAAAAGAAACCAAAGGCTAAGGCCGGAAAAAACGCAGATGTTATGCGTATTGAGGCTGAGCTCAAGGATAGCCTTGGGACAAAGGTTACGCTCAGCAGTACAGGCAAAAAAGGCAAAATTGAAATAGAGTATTATTCAAGAGATGAGCTCGAAAGACTGATAGAGCTGCTTAAATCGTTATAATAGATGAGCTGGATGCAAAACTGCATCCCAAATTACTTCGTTATGTGTTAAAAATACAAAGGTAAACAAAAAAGGAGCGCAGCTGCTGTTTATAATATAGGAAATATCGCTTTAGAGATATTTTCGTATATTTCAAAGAAAGC
>CAVDMD010000004.1:0-34811 GCA_963609975.1 bacterium
GAGGCGTATGATCTTGCAGCTTCATTCAAATGGCTTGCAGAGAGGGGATATATATGACAGAAACAGAATTAAAAAATATAATAGAGGAAATAAAACAGGTTGATGCTGATGCCATGAAGCAGGCGGAGGCAAGACTTGACACACTTGCAAAGCCGCCAGGCTCACTGGGCGTGCTGGAGGATATAGCGATTCAGCTTGCGGGAATTACAGGCAGAGTTCAAAACAGCCTAAACAAAGGCGCAATTACAGTATTTGCAGCAGACAACGGAGTAACGGCAGAGGGAGTTGCCTCGGCGCCGCAGTCTGTTACATACAGTCAGACAATCAACATATCAAAACATCTTACAGGAGTAGGCGCTCTTGCAGACTGTTTTGGCGCGGATATTCTGGTTACGGATGTGGGTGTAAACGATGACTTCCCTGATGAGCTGCTGACACTTGACCCTGTGGTTCATGACTGTTCTGCGGGTGTATGCAGACAGAGCCTTGCAAGAAGCATTGTCAACCGCAAAATAGCATACGGGACAAATAACTTTGCCGGAGGACCTGCAATGGACAGACATCAGGTTGTGATGGGAATATATATAGGGATGGAAGCTGCCAAGGCGGCAGTAAACACAGGACATGATATAATCGGAGTCGGAGAGATGGGTATAGGCAATACCTCCACCGCAGCGGCGGTGCTGTCGGCGCTTACGGGGCTTCCTGCCTCAAAAACAGCGGGCAGAGGCGGAGGACTTGACAGCGAAGCCCTTGCAAAGAAAAAACAGATTATAGACAGTGCGGTTAAGAGAATAACTCCATATGAGGATGGCTGGGACAGGGCTTTCGAGGCATTAAGCCAGGTGGGAGGTTTTGACATAGCCGCAATGACAGGAGCATTTCTCGGAGCGGCGCTTTACGGAATCCCGGCCGTTATAGACGGATATATATCGGCTGTGGCGGCGCTTTGCGCATATATGATAAATCCGGAGGTAAAAGGATACCTGTTTGGCTCCCACAAATCCAAAGAGCCGGGCTATATGTATGCTGCGGATACCCTTGGGATCAGACCTATGCTTGACCTTGAAATGAGGCTTGGGGAGGGCAGCGGATGTCCTTTGGCATTTCAGATAATCAGAGGCGCCTGTGCGGTTATGTGCAATATGACAACCCTTGAAGACGGCAATGTGGAGGCGGAGTATCTCAAAAAACTCGACAAAAAGGAAGATTTTTAGCATGAACATATTTATATCGGGCGGCTGCAAAAACGGCAAATCGTACTATGCGCAGGAGCTTGCAAGGCAGCTTGCAGACGAATCGGGAAGCCCTCTTTACTATGTCGCAACCATGATTGCCCGCGATGAAGAGGACAGGGATAGAATCAGACGGCATATAGAGGACAGAGACGGATGGGGCTTTGAAACAATAGAGCAGGGCAGGAACATAAAACAGATATTTGACAGGGGATCCGAATATGGTACATTTCTTCTTGACAGCGTGACTGCGCTTTTGTCAAATGAGATGTTTGACGGTGAGAATATCGATACAGAAGCATATCTAAAACTTTCAGAAGACCTTCTATACATTGCAGACAGAGCAGCAAATACAGTCTTTGTTTCTGACAGTATATATTCCGATGCGGAAGTCTATGAGGAATTAAGCGAAGGCTACCGCAGGGGGCTTGGCTACATAGACAGAGCGCTGGCCGGGGTATGCGACAGGGTCATAGAGGTTTCATACGGACAGATATTTGATTACAAGAGGTAGGATATGAATATTATCAAAGGATTTTTTATGGCATGGGGCAATTTCTGTGTTGTTCCGTGCCCCTGGAGAATATGGGACGAGGCCTGCAGGAAACAGATGCTGGCAACGCTTCCGGTGCTGGGGCTTCTGATGGGAGCACTGTGGTACGGGCTTGCCGGAGTGCTGCTATGGCTTTGTATTCCCCAAATGCTGCTTGCTGCGGTTCTGACGGTATATCCTTTTTTTGTTTCGGGCTTCATGCACCTTGACGGATATATGGACTGCTGCGACGCGATATTTTCAAGAGCACCGCTTCAAAAGAAAAAACAGATACTCAAAGATTCAAGAGTCGGAGCCTTTGCAGTCATATGGCTGGCTGTGCTGTTTCTTTTATTATTTGCGGCAATGTGCGGCATTGCAGCATCAGGCGGAGAGCATATGGAATTTCTGATAATAACGCCTGTTATATCAAGAGCGACAGGCTCATGCTGCATACTGGCAGGCAGGAGGCTTGATGTGAGCCAGTATGAAAACCTTGAAAAAGGCGGCGCAAAGCAGATAATATTTATAGTGATATTTACGGCACTGATATCTGCAGCCTGTATAGCTGTTACAGGCATATCGGTACTTGCTCCGGCTGTATTGTGCGCAGCGGCAGGGATGCTTGCCTGCTTTCGTGCATCACGAAGCCTTGGCGGTGTCAACGGCGATATTGCAGGCTACGGTATAGTTTGGGCGGAGTGTTTTGCCGTTATAGGTGCGGCGGTTATATTTTAGGAGGCAGACGATATGGAGCTTGTTTTCGGAGGAGCATATCAGGGCAGACTTGAATATGCAAAATCAAAATACAATTTAAGCGGTGAGGATATATTCTTTTGCTGTGATGACAGGGCCGAATTAGACCTTTCAAAGCCTGCGGTATACTGCATTGAAAAATACCTGCTTGCCTGCATCAGGGCAGGGCTTGACCCCGCAGAGGAATTTGACAATATATATGATGCGCTGGCAGACAAAATATTGATATGTACGGACATATCGCAGGGGATAGTCCCTGTGGACAGGCAGCTCAGGGCATGGAGAGAGGCAGCAGGCAGAGCTATGGTACGCATGGCAAAGGATGCGCAGTCGGTGACAAGGGTGTTTGCGGGGCTGCCGCTGACACTGAAGCAGACTGTAAGGAATCTCTGATAGAAATGGCTATTGCATTATCAGCATATACAATGGTCATATATTTTTTTAATAATACCTGCGATATCCATACCCGATACTTGTGGACATTATATAAGGCTTGGCAGCACTATCAGGTGTTAGCCAAGCCGTTTCGTTATCTTATTCCATATTCTTTACAATTGTATTGGTATGTTTTTTTACAGTTAATTTTGACAGTGCTTCAAGCCCCAGCAGTATAACAATTCCTGAAAAAAAGCCGGTTATACTGAAATCATAGAGCGAAAGTGCAGGCTTGCCTAAGGAAAGCGGCCCCATAATAATGGGAATAGCAGAGCCTGCCACCATACCTGTGATCAGAAAAATACATTGAGCTCTGAATCTTTGGAACGCACTGCGAATACCTCTTACTGTGAAAGCTGTTCCGAGAAAAACCCCTGCAGCTATGAGGGCAATGCCCGGCAGAAGTGAAAAATCCAGCTTTATAATGCGGTACAGCGCATTGATAAGAGGAATATATATACCCATAATCAGCAGAAGTGTAGAGCCTGATATACCCGGCAGCATCATAGCTGTAATGGCAACAGCTCCCGAAAAAAGCATATAGCCTGCCTGAAGTATGTCGGGTGAACTGAAATCTATGGCAGAAATTCCCGGAGTTGCTGTGCGTATCATCGAAAGACCTGCAACTGCCGCAAAACCCAAGGCGGTGAATATCAGATAGTGATGTCTGCCGCATATTGTTTTCCATTCGGATTTCAGTATGAACGGTATTGCAGAAACAGTAAGCCCCAGAAACAATGAACTCATAAAGTAAATATTTCTTTCAAACAAAGCGGACAGAGCAAGCACTGCTGCCGTAATACCGATAAGCCAGCCGCAGCCCAGACGGCAAAGATATATAAATGCTGCCTTTCTCTTTTGTTTATCTGTTGTAAACAGACTTCGAAGCGCATCAATAAGCTGCATATAGAAGCCCATAATAAATGCGACTGTACCGCCGGAAACCCCCGGCACGCTGTCGGCGAGTGCAATACAAAAGCCGCAAAACATTTGAAAAATCAGCATTTCTTTAAAACCTTTCCGAATATAAATTTCTCAGCGATGTATGAGCCCGCAGCCCCGCACATAATGCCTGTAAGAGCTCCTGCTGCAATATCCGACGGAAAATGAACGAACAGATAAAGCCTTGAAAATGCAATCAGTACAGCAAGAATAAGCGCAGGGGTTTTAAATCTGCTGTCTTGCATGAACAGCACCGAGGCGGCAGCAAAGGAAGATGCCGTATGTCCGGACGGAAAAGAGAAATCCGCAGGACGGGCAATCAGAAGCTGCACTGTCGTATCAATATCGCAGGGACGTATACGGGCAACCAGAGGTTTTAAAATGCCGTTGCAGAGTATCACATCAAGAATAAGCGCGATTATAACGGCGATTCCTATTTTGCGGGTGCGGGGGAATATCGCCAGTACAATCCCCGCAATTATCCATATCATACCGCCGTTTCCCAGCAGGCTGATATATGGCATCAGCAAATCGCCTGCAGGTGTGTGCAGAGTCTGAATCCAGTTGAGTATATCCCAGTCAAGAGTCATTTGAATCATATCCTTTCTGTCTTGTCTGCGCAGATACTGCTGCGGACAATATTGTAAAAAAGTGTGCTGCAGATATGTACTATAAATCTGCTGTCAACCTGTATGTCTGCAGCCTTTTTCATATGAAGTGTATGCATTCTGTCAAGATATGCAGTGAAATCCGCTATATACGGGACAGGAGCTTGAATCCCTGATGATATTTCGGAAACAATCACATAATGCAGCCGGTGCTCGTAACTGACGTGCTTTGGCAGATTTCCGCAAAAGGAAGCCGTATGAGGCCATGTGAAGGAGTCTGCAATATAGTGCATCAGTGTGCCTGCCGTAAAGAAATCGCCTGCCGACCAGCGCTCCTTTCCTTTCAGCTTTTCTATACATCTGAGTATCAGCAGTGCGGTGTTTCCCTGATTGTGACCGCCAAGTCTGCGGCTGTTTTTAAATCCTCTCAGGTAGGTTGCATAATTGAAATCGGGCTCCACAGAGCCGATTAAAAAAGCGGCTCTGTTTACGGGACTGTCATTGTTTATATAGAAGTGCCACAGATATTTTCCGAGAGCAAGATGATCCTTTGTACGCATAGCATTACCTCCTGAAAGTCTGATCAATATCATCTGTCAGCCTCTGACCGCAGGAGCCGCAGTAAATATCCGAAGTGTTCGCGCTGCAGCCGCAGGAGGGACATTCAGCGGCAAGCTGCGCGCCGCACTCGCTGCAGTAGCTGTATCTGCGCTGCCAGCTTCTGCACTGAGGGCATCTGATGCGGATAAACTCGCGTACAAGGAGAAATGCTGCTACAGTAACCAGATTGCCGGCAAGCCCTGCTATAAACCACGGCAGACTGTGCATTTTTGCTTTTGCAGCCGCCTGGTACAGCCATAAGGCTATAAGCAGCCAGTAGGAAGCAGCCAGAAGCACGCATATGAGACCGTCAGCGGCAAGCACTGCCTTGGCTCCGGTTCCGACAGGCGTAAGCTGTTTTTCAAGCAGGTCCCAGTCGGATTCACGGGCTTCATAAACCTTTGCATCTCCGGTTTCATTTTGTATCTGACGGGTCGAAGCCAGCTCGTTGTTATGATACAGTGAAGCGGCCTCTTTTATCTGCACCTGAAGTGAAAGAAAGGCTGCAAGGCTGCCGGCAATTACAAGCAGGACAGCCGCAACTATATAAATACGGGCGGCTTTTTTGAAATTAATACTTAAAATTTTTTCTTTTGAAATATTCATATTTAATCCTCCTTTTGATTTGACAGGATTATTGTAGGATAACGATTTAAACCTGTTATATAATGCGGATAAACAGAATATAAACTAGTTGCTGCTCTTTTTTGACCTCCGCCTGATATCGCAGACTGTCTTTGTGCAAAGCCCCGCAGAGAGCATACAGAACATTGCAAACAGCTTCCGGGATATAGGGTTTACGAGAAAACCCATCATGGGATTGTAAAAATCCAGAACAAGCAGGATTAAAAATGCCAGAGAGAGTATAAGTGTGGTATGCACCAGTACAAGTAAAAGTAAATTTTTGATTTTCATATTATCAACGCTCCGTTTCACAAATAAATATACCGTCAGTAATATCCTTGTTTGGTCTGTAAGGATGACTTATAATACTGCCGCCTTTTGTCATAAACGAACAGTGTCCGCCGTCAAGATTGTAGGCGGATTTGCAGCCGAGATCCTCAAACAGCTGTGAAAGCTCTGTAAGAAACATACCCCTTGAATAGCCCTCCTGCCTGCCGTCTACAATGACAAGGCAGTAATGTCCCGGCTCGTAGTAGCCCAGTGCTGTACGCGGGTGGCTTTGTGTTATGTAATCCCATGTTATGAAATCACTTTTTGCCCGGCCTTTTTCATCTAACAGACTCGGGCCGAATACCCAGCTCTGCCATGCTCCGTTTTTTATTGCTTCAGAAGGTCTGAAAACGTCGGGGGATTCTATTTTGATTGTTCCGTCTTTGTACAGGACGCATATTTCCTCTGTAGTCGGTCTGCTTCTGTAGAATCTGCCGTTCCTTATAATTGTGCCGCTGTACTGATGGCGTCTGTTGCTGTAGGAGTCGCCGTTTATGCCCAGCACGGATTTCATTCGCTTTGACATAGAGGCAATTCCCTCACTGTAGCCTATACCGTAGGTATCCTCTGCAAAGGCTGTCTGTATGCAGGAAATATCACTTATATAGATGTCGGCAACGGTATAGGCAATTCGTGAACCGTATTTTTTGTGCTTGCCGTTGGCAGTTTTATCAATGATCCCGCTGTCATAGCTGTTTTTTGTAATAGTGACTGATATATCGGGACTTTTGTATTCAGTATCTGTTGAAATTACCGTATTTGAAAAATGAGATGCAAATTTTGTTTTCCATGGCCTGTAACTTTCAGTGTCCCGGCTTACCTGACCGGAAGCTGCAAGAGGCATTTTTGATTTATATGAAAAATAGTAGTCTGCGCCGACCACCAGACCTGCTGCAAATAAATCGGCAACAAGGCATAAGATAATTACTATGACAGCGGGAAGTCTTTTCTTTTCTATCATTTTCATATTGTTTCAAGTTCCTTTCTCTGCCGGGCGGAAGGCTTGCGGTATATTACCATGGCCTGTACAAGAAAGCTGCTGACAAACAGAATTATCTCGGTGAATACTTTTGATATATATGGAGAAAGACCTGTTATGGCTGTAAAGAACGAAAGCACCAGTGTGTTTGCGGCAAGTATCCCTGCAGCCAGCAGCGCATATTGGGGCAGGGTTTTCGTGACCGGTCTTTTGTCGCAGAAAACAGCCTTGGAGTTAAGGGTGTAATTGAAAGCTGCACTGCATATTCGCGCTGCGATGTTGCTTACTGCGATAAAACCTGCAGGCAGTACAAACGAAAACAGCATAAACAGCAGATAATCTGCCATAAAACTTAGGAATGATGCCATGGCAAATCTGATAAAGTTTTTGTATATTCTAAAAGAATCTTTAATTGTGCTGAAATGCGAGCAGGAGTTTTTGCCGTCGTGATATATTGTGGCAATAGGAACTTCAACCACTGGGATCCGGTGGTCAGCGCAGTAGAGCAGTACATTCATCTCATATTCGTATCTGGTGCCCGGTACTGCGCACAGCCCGTCAAGGAGACTGCGGTCAAAGCCGCGAAGTCCTGTCTGCGTGTCGGAAATATCAGTGTGGGAAACTGCATAAAAAACAGCGCGGGTTATTTTGTTCCCCGCTCTTGAACGCAGAGGAACATTTTTTTCAAAATTTCTTACGCCGAGAACCATAGCGCCGGGGTTTTCCCATGATTTTTTCACCACATTTTCCATATCTCCGGGAAGATGCTGACCGTCTGCATCAATTGTGACAATGCACTGTATGTCAGGCATATTCTCTGATATGTGCTGCATCGCTGTTTTAAGAGCGGCACCCTTGCCCTGATTATGCCTGTGATGGAGAAGCACTGAATTTGATGTTTTGACAAATGTATTGAAAAATGAACTTCCGCTGCCGTCATCGACGATTATGATGCGATAGCCGCTGTCATGCAGAACCCTGCTAAGTTCCACCAGCTCATATGATGGCTTGTATGCCGGAATTATTACAGCTGTTTTGTGTTTTTTGTCGATACTAATATTCAACTTAAATACCTCCTTGCTTTTGATAATTTGATTATATGAAGCAGGAGTAAACAGCTGTTTAAGCAAATTTAAACACAAAATAAATTAAAAATCCGCACCGGAGAAAATCTCCGATACGGATGAAGCATATATGGTTACAATGCACTGAGGCGATATCCGGCGCCCCATACTGTCTGGATATATTCGGGATGAGCGGGATCCCTTTCGAGTTTTTCGCGAAGCCTGCTGATATGAACGGCCACTGTGGCATTGTCGCCCATAGCTTCAAGACCCCAGACCTTTTCGTACAGTTCCTCTCTGCTGAATACAATATCCACATTGAGCATCATAAACAGAAGAAGCTCAAATTCTTTGTTTTTTAGTTCAACCTCTCTGCCGTCTGCATAGACACGATGCGTTTCTGTATTAAGAGAGATGCGCCCCAGCGTTATCTCTGAGCGGGCCTTGGGTTTGCCTGTAAGGCGCGCATACCGGGTCAGGTTTGCTTTTATTCTTGCAACAAGGACGCTTGGCGAAAAAGGTTTTTCAATATAGTCATCAGCTCCAAGTCCAAGTCCTCTGATTTTGTCTATATCCTGAAGTCTGGCTGTAACCATCAGAATAGGAGTGTCTATTTTTTCCCTGAGCTTCCGGCAGACATCAAAACCATTCATCTTAGGCAGCATTATATCAAGCAGAATAAGGTCATAGCTGCCGGTAAGCCCCTCGCTGAGTCCGGAGAAGCCGTCGCTGCAGATGTTTACATCAAGCCCGCCTGCAAGCAGGTAGTCACGCTCTATAGCTGCTATATCCGCATCATCTTCTATAATCAGTATTCTCTGTTTATTCATTTGCATTGTCCTCCTTGGCAGGCAGAGTTATAACTATGGCAAGACCGCCTTCTGCAGCGTTTTCCGCTGTGATAATACCTCCCATATTTTTGATGGCATTAGATGAAATAGCAAGTCCCAGCCCGCTGCCTCCGGCAGTATTGCGGCGCGCAGGGTCGGTACGGTAGAACACATTGAAAAGCTTTGGCAGCGCTTCTTCCGGAACTCCGGGGCCGTTGTCTGCAATGCGCAGCATGCAGCTTCTGCCTGCTTTTTTCAATGATACCCGGACCTCTGCGACTGCTGCTGTTTTGTATTTGGCACTGTTGTCTGTGATGTTGCGGATTACGCGGGAAAAAAGCTCTCTGTTTATATCCGCTTTGCAGGGCTCAAGTGTTTCTGTAATCAGCTTCAGATTTTTCTTTTCGTACTCATCGGAAAGCTCCGCTATTATATCTGCAGTTTCAAGGTCAAGTCTTACAGTCTGCATTTCAACGGAATACCCGTCAAGCTCCAGCTTTGAAAAGGTGAAAATCTGATTTACCAGCCGGTCTATTTCTTCCGCCTTGCGCTTGATTGTAAGCAGATAGTTTTGTCTCAGCTGCGGTGTTTCGACTATGCCGTCAAGAAGTCCTTCAACATATGCTCGGATAGAGGTTAAAGGTGAACGCAGGTCGTGAGAGATATCAGCCATAAGCTGCTTGCGGTTTTTGTCATTTTGCTTTGTCTGCTCAACCGAAAGCTTCAGCCTTGAGGCCATAGCGTTAAAGGCGCCGCAGACAGAGGTAAATTCATCGTTTCTGTCGTAGTCTATTCTGAAATCCAGATTGCCTCTGCCAAGTTCTTCTGCTCCTGTCATCAGCATATCAAGAGGATCTTCTATTTTGCGGAATACAAACCGGGTCATTACCCTGTTCATTATATATATCGAAAGGAATACGACAAACACCAGCAGAATACAGGAAAAAGCGATTACTGTTTTGAGGTTTTCTCCCATTTTTTCACTTTGCGTGCATAATATATATATATCATATTGTTTGTCATCTATCATCTCTGTTGTCTTGTATATGCTTCTGCTTCCGGAGGAGGCGGCAGCGCCGTCTGTCTGCAGCAGATCCGAAGCTGCAATAAGTCTGTCATCACTGTCTGCTGTGTTTCCGTAAGCATATACGGATTTGCCGCTGCAGCGTATTTCCATCCTCATAAAACTGCTGTCAAGAAGTTTCTGCAGGTTCTGCCTGCTGTCCTCTGACAGGCTGCCCTCAAGGTATTCTTCAGCAAATTCCACCGCACCTTTGCTTGCGAAGTAAAATTCGTCAGTGCCCTCAAGCCCCAGACTGGTGCCGTTTTTAAAAACACCGAATATGATTGCAATGCATATGGAGCCTGCAATGGCGGCGATTACCACAGGGACAGCTATCATCATTAGGTTGGACAAAAAAAGCCTTCTCTTTATAGTCAAAGGTTTCACCTCCTACAATCAGATTATATCATATCAGGTGCGGGGATATATAAACAGGAGATAAAATAATCTGCAGGAGCACTCATAAAGTGTGCTTTCCGTGGAAATATGGCCGGACATATGATATAATTTAGACAGCTAATAGATTTGAGGAGCAGACAACTATGAAATCACACATCCACCTTATAAGGCATGGCATTACAGAGGGCAACCTGAACAGATGGTACTACGGAGCGAAGGACATACCGCTGGTTGAGCAGGGTATAGCGCAGCTCAGAGCTGATGCGGCAGAGGGTATTTACCCTGACCCTGAGGGAGCTGACATATATACATCGGGTATGCTCAGATGCAGACAGACACTCAATGCCATTTACGGCGATATCGACTATACGATAATTCCGGAGCTGAGAGAAATCAACTGCGGGGAGTTTGAATGCAGGAGCCACAGAGAGCTTAAATCAGACGAAAGATATGTCATATGGTGTGACGACAAAACAGGCGATATGCCTATGCCCGGAGGAGAAAGCCGGAATCAGTTTATGGCCAGAGTTCACAAAGGCTTTGAAGAACTTTTCAAAAGGCATCAGCTGAAAATGCTTTCGCTCAGACATTCGGGCAGTGAGGCAAGCTCGATAGCAATTGTGCATGGCGGAGTTACGGCTGCCATTATGTTTGAACTGTTTGGCGAGGGTGACATAAACAGATTCTGGAACTGGCTGCCTGACCCGGGCAGAGGCTGGAGTATTACCATTACAGACGGCAAAGCGACAGGATACGAAAGGATATAGATATGAGAAACATTAAACAGAGTGTAACAGAGCTTATAGGAGGCACGCCTCTTGTCAGAATAAACAACATCGAAAAGCTTGAAAATATAGATGCAGAGCTTCTGGTTAAATTTGAAGCGGTGAATCCCGGCGGAAGCGCCAAGGACAGACCTGCGCTCAATATGATAGCGGAAGCCGAAAAAGCGGGGATTCTCAAACCCGGCGGCACTATTATAGAGCCGACCAGCGGCAATACGGGTGTGGGGCTTGCAATGGTTGCAGCCGCAAAAGGCTACAGGGCGATTATGGTAATGCCCGAAACCATGAGCATCGAAAGGCGCAAGCTGCTTGCGGCATACGGTGCAGAGATAGTTCTCACAGAGGGAGCCGGGGGAATGGCAGGAGCTGTTGCCAGGGCAGAGGAATTAAACAAATCCACGCCTAATTCCATAATAGCGGGACAGTTTGTAAATCCGGCAAATTCCGCTGCGCATTTTGCCGCAACAGGCCCTGAAATCTGGCAGGATACAGAAGGCAGGATAGATATATTTGTGGCAGGAATAGGCACCGGCGGTACTGTTACGGGTGTTGGAACCTACCTCAAAAAACAGAATCCGGAGATCAGAATCGTTGCGGTAGAGCCGTATGATTCGCCGCTGCTTTCACAGGGCAAGGCAGGCCCTCACGGACTGCAGGGCATAGGCGCAAACTTTGTGCCTGAGGTGCTTGATACAGACATCTATGATGAAATAATAACGGTTACCACAGAGGAAGCCATGGACGCAATGAAATCCCTTGCGCAAAACGAGGGACTGTTTGCGGGGATAACAAGCGGAGCTGCCGTTAATGCGGCTTTGAGGCTTGCCAAAAGAGCCGAAAACAAAGGTAAAACAATCGTGGCATTTCTCCCTGATACGGGTGAAAGATACCTGAGCGTTCTGGACTGAGTTTGGGATTGACGCGCCCCGTATAATATGGTATCCTATTAGAAATTTGAGGGAGTAGATGGCGCATCCTGCGTGGCAAGTCAACATACTGATTGCAAAATCTGGCTTGCATTAAATATCGAGACTCAAGGTATGGTAAAGCTGTGCCTGAAGTCTCGCTTTCAGGCATTATGCCTGATTTTTTTTGGAGGAATATATGGGAATAATCGAAATTATGCTTATAGGCGTGGGACTTTCAATGGACGCATTTGCCGTATCGATATGCAAAGGTCTTTCAACACAAAAGCTGAGGGTCTCCCACTACCTTATAATCGGGGCGTGGTTTGGCGGTTTTCAGGCACTGATGCCGGCCATAGGCTATCTGCTGGGAGCAACCTTTGAAAAATACATCACAGCCTTTGACCACTGGATAGCGTTCGTACTGCTGGTGCTGATAGGCGGTAACATGATAAAAGAAAGCCTCTCAAATGAGGAGGCTGATACCAATGCTTCGTTTGCGTTTAAGACGATGCTTCTGATGGCGATTGCAACAAGCATAGACGCTCTTGCGGTGGGAGTCACTTTCGGACTGCTGCCTGATGTAAACATAATAGCGGCCATAACAATCATAGGAGCTACGACCTTTGTCCTTTCGGGGGCAGGCCTTAAAGTCGGCAATGTGTTCGGACTTAAATACAAATCAAAGGCAGAGCTTGCCGGAGGAATTATTCTCATACTGATAGGCATAAAAATACTTCTGGAGCATCTGGGAGTGATAGCATTCTGAGAAAAAGTCTGATTTAACATTCGAGAAGTTAAAATAGAATAAATCAAGTTAAAAAGGGGAGATATTATGAAATTAAAAGTATTCTTCAAAAGATACATAATGATGACTTTTATTATCTGCATAGTTGTATTTCTGCTGCTGTCTGTTACAGGCTATTATGTATGCGGCAAAAACATAGACATGGCAAACAGGCTGATAGGCGCATTTATGGATATGGCAGATGACAGCGGCCTGATTAAAGATGACGGTCAGATATCGGTGGCAGCGCTGTTTCTGAACAACCTCAGGGCAACCGCTATGGCTGTCATACTTGGCATTGTGCCGTTCTTTTTCCTGCCGGCAGTAGTGCTTCTTTCCAACGGAGCGATAATGGGCTCGGCATTTGCGGTTATAGGGCAGCACAGCGACAATCTGATAGCATACTTCATAGGAGGCATACTGCCTCATGGAATTTTTGAAATCCCTGCAATCTGTCTTGGCATATCAATGGGTATAATTCTCTGCCTGTTCATATGTGAGAAGATACTTGACAAAGGTAAGCTTTCTCATATCAAAGCAGGAGAGTTTTTCAAAAACACAGTCAAGCTGTTTCTGTTTGTCGCAGTGCCGCTGCTTATGATTGCCGCTGCAGTTGAAACCTACATAACCCCGGTTATAATGAATGCGTTAGTTTAGCCATTTGCGGATCAGCTCATCTGTCATTTCGACAGGTATGCGGCTGTAATAGAATATTAGGGTGTTTTCACCCGAAAGCTGCACATCAAGTCCCATTTCATCCGCTTTTGCGCACAGTGCTTTAGCGGTTTTTGCAGAGTCTGTCTCCAGTATTATATTTATTCCCGAAGATGTGTTGACTGCCCTTACACTGTCACCGCCGCAGGTGCTGATAGCCGTAAGGGTTTTTTGCAGCTTGTGGGAATAAAGATTTCTCAGCTTCTTTATATTTGTCTGATACATACCGTTTTCCATAAAAAGCGCCAGAGTAAGCTGCTCCGCCTTGGAACAGGTCTGAGTGTAGTTTGATTTGATTCTGCGGAATATATCAGCCATTTTTTCGGGCAGTATCATATAGCTTATCTTGATTGACGGAAACAGCGTTGATGAGAAAGACCCAAGATATACAACGCAGCTGCCGCCGTCTATACCCTGCATCGCAGGTACGGGACGCCCGAAATAGCGAAGCTCGCTGTCATAATCGTCCTCGACGATGATGCTGTTGTTTTTGTATGCCCACTCAAGTAGCTCCCGCCGCCTGCCTATAGGCATCACAGCTCCTGTGGGAAACTGGTTTGACGGGCTTGCATATGCGACAGAGCGGATATTGTCGGGGAGCTTTTCGATACAGATGCCGTCGGATTTTACAGGGACAGGCGTGATTACAAAACCGTTGTCTCTGAATATGTTTCGCACAGGCATATAGCCGGGCTCCTCCATGGCGGCATGACTTATTCCCATTTCATTGAGTATGCGGGTAAGCTGAATTGTTATCTGCTGAGTGCCGGCACCTATCACCACCTGTTCGGGACTGCAGATTACTCCCCTTGCATTGAATACGTATTTCGATATTTCATATCGCAGCGGCGACTCGCCCTGCGGATCTCCTTCAAACATCAGAAGATGTGAATACTCGGTAAAAACTCTGTTGGAGCATTTTTTCCATTTGTTGAAATCAAAGCACGAAACATCATATATACGGTTTCCGGGCGGACTGACAGGCGCTCTGTATGCAGCGGCTGTTTCTTCGGAAGCCGCAGACGGAACCTTGCCTATGTCCTTGATATAGTAGCCCGAATGAGGGCGCGGCTCTATATATCCTTCGACTGCAAGCTGATTGTAGCTTTGGGATACGGTCGTAATGCTGATGCCAAGACTTGCGGCAAGTGAGCGCAGCGACGGCAGACGTTCTCCGTAATGCATATTGCCTGTCAGAATATCTGATTTGATGCAGTCGTAGAGCTGCAGATATATGGGTCTTGTTGATTTCAGATCAAAATCGGGAATGATAGCTTTCACAGGTAAATCCTCTGTATATATATTTTGTTCAAAAAAGAAATAACAATATGGTTAAATGATAGCCTAAATCGCTTAAAAAGTCAAATTGTATATATAAAAATAATCGTATTTGCATATTTATTTATATACAATTATGAGTTAATATATACATATGGATAGCAGAAAGGAGATTTGCAGATGACAACAATGGAAAAAACAAACAAGCTGGTAATGACAGCACTTATGATGTGCATGATTATAGTTCTTACGATGTTTGTCAAGGTGCCTATTCCTATGACACAGGGGTATGTTCATCTTGGCGATGCAATGATATTCATTTCAGTTATGCTGCTGGGGCTTAAATACGGTGCGGCAGCGTCTGCAGTCGGCTCTGCAATGGCAGATATATTCTGCGGAGTTGCAATGTGGGCGCCATGGACACTGGTTATCAAATTTATAATGGCGGCGATTATGGGTATCATACTTGACAAGGGCAGGGGGTCTGTATCTGTTGTAAGGCAGATTGCAGCCATGGTTGCAGGCGGATTTTTTATGGTCGCAGGATATTTTGCCGCAGAGGGTATTATGTACGGCAACTGGGCGGTGGCGGCTCTGGGAATCCCCTGGAATATAGGACAGTTTGCTGTCGGCATGGCCATAGCGACTGCACTGTCTGCGGCGCTTTGCAGGACATCTGCAGGCAAGCTGTTTGCATACAGGCTTGCAGACAAAAAAGCTTCGTGATGACAGAGGGTCGGCGCGAATAAAGATGACAGGATAAATCCCGCCTGAGGCAGTTAAAATGCTGTTTTGGGCGGGATTTTTACGCAGGAGCAGTGCGTCTTTCTTTTATATGTTGTTAATAAAACTTGACATATGACAAGTTTGGTGTATCATATAGGTGTGAGGAGGGGATATGCTTGAGTGGACAGATTATAAAGCAGCGACAGGATCTTACTTATCTGTCGTGGACAAAGATACGAAATTCATCGGGAACAGCAGGCTCGTTTTTTAAGGCCTATGCAGAAACCGGCGACAGCAGAATATATTACAAGCTCTCGAACTATGACATAAAAAACGGAATTACAGGGCACGAATGTGTAAACGAGATAATAGCGGCAAGGCTTCTGGATATTCTTGATATACCGCATTTGGACTATCAGCTGATAAATGCCGATATTGTAATTGACGGCAGTAAATACACGACTTACCTTTGTGCGTCAGAGGATTTCAAGACAGCAGGGGACAGCAAGATAGCGCTGGACACATATTATCAGATGGAACGGCTGGAAGATGAATCCCCATTGGATTTTTGCATACGGCAGGGGTGGGAGGACTATATATACAAAATGCTTTTAACAGACTACCTCATATTAAATCGTGACAGACATGGTGCTAATATCGAAGTCCTTAAAAATTCAGTAAGCAGGAGCATAAGGCTTGCGGATCTTTTTGACCATGGACTGTCTTTGATTTTCAGCAGCAAAAACATATCGGACATCAAAGCGATTGATGTTATGGAGGATAAACCTGTGCAGTGCTTTGTTGGCTCGAATTCGGCAAGGGAAAATCTTAACATTATCCCTTTGGACTGCAGGCTTGATATTAAAGAATTAAAAGAACAGGACAGGGAATATATTTTCAGGGATATTGATGGCATTATGCCGCAGGAATGGCAGGACAAGGTCTGGGAGATGATATGGAAGAGGTGGAGATGCTATGAGAACCTATGCGATAAGGGATGATTTTTATCCCGGCAAAGATCTTGCCTATCTCATATATTACGAAAAACAAAAACAATTTTATATAGAACTGGCTGAGGCTGCAGATGAGTGGGAACTGCCTGTTTCACTGTCGCCGTTTTTGAAAAAGGGCATAAAAAGCATTAATTCCTACTGGAGCAGAATCTGGGTACAGCAGCGTATTGTACCGACTGACAGACAGAATCTGGGTCATATTCTGAGAGATAACGGACTGAAGGAATATGATGAGTTCAGACTGCTGGTTATATCTGCAGGCAGATGCGCACAGGACAGCTGCTATATTGCGCCTGTTGATGAAAAACATCTGAATATCGTACTCCAAAAAAGATTCGGACAAAAAACAGACAGTGCGGTTACTGCGGAGCAGGGTATGCTGATTGTGTTCTTTAGGGACGGCAAAACCAAAAAATGCGATATTAAAAAAATTGCAGGCACAGACAGGCGGTATGGGTTTTTAGAGGCGAATGAAGAATACTTTAGGAATGTTGAAATGCAGCCGGACGGAAACGGTGTGAAATGGGGGAATATGTTTGAACTGTCCTATGAACAGCTGTATCAGGCCGGAGAGGAAATAGCGCTGACCTATGAAGAATTTATATGCTGCATCAGAGATGGGCTTGTAAATACAGCGGAGGCGGCACAGATACTGGGGTGTTCAAGGCAGAATATTGATGATCTTGTAAGGCGCGGTAAGCTTGTGCCGATTAAAAAAACAGCAAGGGACAGGCTGTTCCTTGCAAGTGACATCAGGAAAAGAATATAGCTTGTTGCAATGGGGAAGCCATGGTGCAATAAAGGCAAGTTAAATTAAGGGCTATGACAAGAATTGGTGCGACAATAGTTATATACTCCCGCTGCCGGACTCAAAACCCTAAGATTTTGCGAGCTGGCATATTCAATCATCCGACCCATCAGATTGTGTTTTGTACGCAAGAAACTCTGAAAACAATCTCTTTTGAGGGAAGTGATAGCCTATGAACAACAAATATTTTCCTGATGAAAAAATAGAAGTTAATGGCCTTTATTTTGTGTGCTATATGATTGAGCAGGTAGCAAGACAGCTCAAACAAAGAAACAGATATGTTGTAAATTCAATCGGTGGTGACGGGCTATATCATCTTATCAGCTGTGCTGCGGCACTTCACTGTGAAAATCCCGATAAGGTGGCGGATGACTGGATTAAGGACTATCATCTGACCGACGGAGATTTTGATATTACCGCAGTTGATCCCGAACTTGCAGAGGTTATCCCGGCAGCGCCGGATATGGGTGAGGTGTACCGGAGGTTAATCGTTGACACCCTTAGCGCAAACGAGAATTATGTAGAGGGAATTTTGCGGGTATATAACGACCCGCTTTGTGATGTGATTGACAACTATAACTGCAGTGCGTTTTATGAACCATCATATGTGACAGCCCGTGCATACCAAAACGGCGGATTTTGATTGCATACCGAAACATCCGGGTGAAACTGTTTAGTCACAGCTTCGTCCGGATGTTTTTTTGGTTCCTTTTTTTGCGCGGATATGAGGGCGGGCAATGGGTTTTATCATTCTGACAAGCTTCAGCCGTCTGTAGGGAAATACGATTTTGCCTATGCCTCTGTTGTATACCTTGAATCCCAGAATCCCTATCCAGTGTTCCTTGCTTCTGCCTTTTCTGGTCTGCTCGCGCTCTGTGCCGCAAGCCCTGATGGGAACACGGTTTTTTACTGCCTTAATCAGGTCGTTGTTGCACCGTATATCAGCATCAATCTCGGTGCAGGCCATACCAAGATAACCGCAGACATGAGAATCTGAGCCGGCAAAGCCGGGCATTCCGTATTCATCTGCGAGTATTCTGGCTCTGGTATTTGAAACAGCTGATTCACAGGTGTTAAAGGTTTCGATAAAATCAAATTTGCGTATCAGACGCATATCCATCTGTTTGAAGCCCATTGCGCTGGAGCTTGCAGCACCGAAAGGGTGCGCAGGACCCAGTATACCGCCGAAAATGTGAACAATTTTTATCAGCCTGCTGCAGCGCATACCGCGTATCCTGAGAACAGGCATATACAGGTCATCGGGCATTACAACAAGAATATGCCCGGCATCTTTGGTATCGTATTCTATTCCGCGTATGACATGAAAATCCCTGTACCTCGGGTCTTTGCTGAGTCTGTCCCATGCTCTGCAGCCCTTGTAGCTGTTGTGGTCTGCGATCATAAACCCGTCGTAGCCAAGCGTCATAAATTTATATACATATTCCTGAACGGAAACCTTAGAATCCAGAGATCCTTCTTTTGTGTGACAGTGTAAGTCAAATTTCAATATCTTCGCCTCTATTCTTTTAATATTGCCGCTGCTAATATATTATTCCTAAAGCACAGTTATTTCAATAACAAGATGTAAAAATAAATTTATTTATTGAGCAGAAATTCTCTGAGCTTCTTTGCGGTTGTGCTTTCGGGAAGATTCTTTTGCTCAGGCAGATATATGTGCCTTTCGGGCAGCAGTTTCTATGCCGGCACGAAGATGTATGTTTTTTTGAGAGTAAAATATCCGGTACTGCGTTATACAATACCGGATATCTGCTATTCCTGCGGATCGGCTGCTATTACCGCCTGCATTACTTTGTTTGCCACATCTCCTGCGACGACGCTTCCGTAGCCGCCGTTTTCGACAAGCACGATAAATGCATAAGGGTAGCCCTCGTTTTTTATGAATCCTGTAAACCACGAGTTTGGAGCCTTGCCGCCTCCCACCTCTGCGGTGCCGGATTTCGCATATATGTCAAGTCCCGGGAAATTACTCTCTCCGTAGGTTTTTTCCACGTTGTTTTTCATCATGGACTGAAGCTCAAGTGCAGTGTCCTCCTCAATCAGAGCGCCTGTGCTCTTTGTTTTGTATATTCCTGCAGGAAGCCCTATTCTGTATTTAACGGCAGATATTATTCTCGGCTCCGCCGCGCTGCCGCCGCCTGCAATCGCTCCTACAAATCTCAGATAGGAGCATGGGTTTATGAGATCCTCATGCTGTCCTATGCCGGCCCATGCCAGAAACACATTGTTGTCATCAGGAAAACTGAAGCTGCCTGAGGCTGTCTGTATGCCGTTTACGTTTACAGGCTTGTTTAATTCGTATTTATCAACATATTCCTGCAGAGTTTCGGCTCCCACATCCTGAGCAAGCTGTGCAAATGCTCCGTTGCAGGAGTTTGCCAGCGCATCATAAAAATTCTGACGGCCATGCACTGCGGGGCAGGTGATGGTTTCGGAGCCGTAGACAGCCTTGCCTGTGCAGGTGTATTCCCAGCTGTCCAGATTGCTTCTGTTTTCGATTACGGCAGAGGTTGTCACCAGCTTGAATATGGAGCCGGGAACTATTGCCGAGGAAAAAAATCTGTTCATGTACAGTCCCGAAGTATCATCGCTGCTTACCGAAGGCGGATTTTCGGGGTCGAAATTAGGCGAGCTTACAAGACAGATGATGTTTCCGGTCTCGTAGTTGTATACTCCTACGGTGCCGCTTCTGCCTGCAAGAGCCTCATTGGCAGCCTTGCATATATCTGCATCTATGGTCAGATAAAGATCTCTGTTGCCCGAATCATAAACTCCCGTAATTATATTGTATCCCACCAGCTTGCTCTGGAATGCGCTTTCGGCAGAGCTGCTGATGCTTCTTTTTTTGTCGCCTACTGTATGTACCGTAGCCCTTCTTATGGCTGCATCGTCGTTGTAGTTAATGCCGTCTTTGGTGTTTTCGGCAAGCTTTGTGCCGTTTACATCATATATTGTACCTGTCGTCAGATTCCCGTCTTTATATATATGCTGATTGGCAGGGTATGATGCCCATGTGCTGCCTTTGACTGCAAATTCAGCTATGAATATGCCAAGTCCGAGAACCAGTACAGCAGCGCAGAGCAGACAGAGTATTGCTCTTTTTTCAAGTTTTTTCATCTCTCCAACCCCCTAAAATAAATCGTCCCAGTTTTTGACTTCCTGAACCTCAGGCTCCGAATATACATCATCTTTTTCAAGAGGTGCGGCTTTGTATATGTCTATATCCTCTGCAGGCTGAAATTCGTTCTTTTTGGCAAGCCGTACCGCAAAGCTTGCATTCTGCCTTGTGTCCGCGGCTTTGAGAAATGCCAGAAGCCCCCAGGAAACCAGCATACTGGAGCCTCCGTTTGAAACAAACGGGAAGGTTACTCCCGTAAGCGGCAGCAGGTCAACAGAGCCGAAAACATTCAGGATTGTCTGCATCATCAGCATTGTCATTGCAGAGCAGGCCGCAATCGTATAGAAGGTAGAGCGTCCCGCCATTATGGACTGTACCGCAAACACCGAAAGAGTCACTATTGATATTACGGCAAGGGAGGAGATTATGAGTCCCCATTCCTCTGTAAGCACTCCGAAAACAAGGTCGGTATCGGAGGCGAACACCTGATTGAGCCAGCCGTTGCCGGCGCCGACGCCCACCAGTCCTCCGCTGGCAGAGGCAACCATGGTTCTTGTCTGCTGAAATCCCGCAGCGTCTGCGTATTCCCACACGTGTCCCCATGCGGAGAATCTTTCGGCTATGTACGGCTTGAATTTGAGCATAAGCAGAACACCTGTCGCGGCTACCGCCACGATAAGTATCAGCTTTGAGAAGTCGCCTGATCGCAGGAACGATATGACGAGAAAAGCCACGAAGAATATTGCGGCGGTTCCGAAGTCGCTCATAAGCGCCAGTGCGCCCAGACAGAATATCGAAAGTCCTACAAACAGGGTCAGGTTTTTTCTTGTAAAAAGCTCGTTCAGAGTTGCAGCTCCGGCATAAATAAATGCTATCTTTACAAACTCCGATGGCTGTATTGAAGTGAAGCCAAGATTAATCCAGTTCTGAGCCCCGTACTCGGAGGAACCGAAAACCAGATTGACAAGCAGCAGAACAACTGCCGCGCCTATCATAAATATGCGGATGTCCTTTGCTCTGTTGAGGTCACGCAGATACCAGCACAGTGCCACAAATACAATCAGTCCCAGCAGTATTGCGATAAGCTGCTTGAGTACAGACTCAGGCGCTGCGGAGGCCGTGACGGCCAGACTCAGTGTCGAAAGGAAAAACGCGATAAGCTCCATTTCAAAGCCTGTTCTTTTGAGTGAACGCATAAACAGAAAATATGCCCACATGACAACGCAAAGTCCCAGCATACACAGAGGCAGCGCCGAAGGGCAGTCCTCGCCGAGTGCGATAACAAGCTGCAGCGCAGTCAGAATCTGAAAAAGGCTGAGCGCCGCAAGGCATACCCATGGTGAAAGCGGCTTTGATTTTTCCATTCTGTAGCTGGTGTTGTTTCTCTGTTCCTCAAGGCTGATGGGAAACAGTGTCAGCTGCTCCTCGCCTATAGAGATAACATCTCCTATATTTACGATTGCGGATTTGCGGCGCATTCGCTCGCCGTTGATGTATGAGCCGTTTCTGGAGGCCATATCGGTATATGTCCAGCTGCCGTCGCGATTCCTTATAAGGGTGGCGTGGTTTCTTGAAACGCTCATGCTGTCAAGAACCACATCGCAGTTTGCAGCTCTGCCTATTACGTTTTCCCAGTGGCTCAGCGGTGTGGAATTGCCGGTTTCGTCCTGAACATACGCCCATATCTCAGACGGATTTTTGGATCTTAAAAGTGAAAGTATTGCGTGAAGCAGCACATATACCGCTATGGCAACAAAGACCCATCTGAATATCGTGGTAAGCAGGTGCGCGGCGGCAGGAATTTTGTCAAAAAATCCTGCTATGGCTCCGACCACAGCGCCTGATTTCTCTGTTGATACTTCTAAAAAACTCATTCTCTGTTCTCCCTCTGCCTGAGCCTTATTGACACCTCGCCGGTTGTCAGTGTTTCTCTCCGGCCGTCAGGGTATCGCACTATAAGGGCTCCGTTGTTATCAATATCCTCCGCAAAAGCAGGGGCAGGCTCTCTGCCTGTTTTGATAACATTGATATTTTTGCCTGTAATCATTGAACTCTGCCTGTATTCGTCTATGAAATCCCTTGCCTCGATGTCAGAGGCAATGTCAAGAAGCTGATTTATAACCTCTGCGGCAAGAGCGTTTTTTGAATAGCTGCCGGGGATGCCGCCTGCAATATCCCGTATTTCATCGGGGAAGTCCTCACAGGAGCAGTTGATGCCTATTCCTACAACTATATTTGTAATCTGGCCGCTCTCAAAGTCTGTAATAGCCTCTGTGAGTATGCCGCATATTTTTTTGCCGTAAAGATACAGATCGTTTACCCATTTGATCTGAGGACGGACGCCGCATACTGCCTGTATCGCCCTGCTTACCGCAACAGATGCCGCAGCGGTGATAAGCACAGCCTTTGATATGTCGAAATCGGGTTTTAATATTACCGAAAGATATATTCCCTGCCTGTCGGGAGAATAAAAGCTTCTGCCCAGTCTGCCTCTGCCTGCGCTCTGATGCGCAGAAACCACGCAGGTGCCGCTTTCCGCGCCTTCAAGTGCAAGAGCTGCGGCTCTTTTGTTGGTGGAGTCTGTACTGTGAAAAAAATGAAGAGGAGCGCCGGTTCTGAGATACAGTTCAATACCCTCTTTTGAAAGCATACTGCTGTCCTCGCAGAGCATATATCCTCTGTTTGTAACGGCATCGATACTGTGTCCCTCGTTTTGAAGCGCACGTATTGCCTTCCACACGGCTGTTCTTGACACATCAAGAGAGTCGGCCATTTTTTCACCTGACAGAAAACGGCCTCTGTTTTCTTCAAGCAGTTTTAACACTTTGTTTTTTACAGACATAAGTTTAACCATCCTTTATATTTCATATATTAACCTTTTTTGCCCTCAAGGTCAACAAATTCGGTGTTAACAGGAGGCAAAACAGCTGCAAAACCTGTTTTGAACAGGGATTTTCGGCGCAGCAGGTGTAATTTGTATGAAAAGTATGTGATAATCGAAAATTAGTTTGAAATAACCGCACTTTTTATATATAATATTAAAGGTAACTGTAAATTATAAGAATACAGATTGAAATTAAAACGAGACAGCCGCACAGCAGGCTTAAAATAAACCGAATAAAATTTGTAGAAGGAGAGATTAAGATGGCGTTTACAGAAGAAGTTGGCATTGACCTTGGGACCGCGAATGTTCTGGTATATATAAAGGGTAAGGGGATTGTTCTTAATGAGCCCTCGGTAGTTGCAATCAACAGAGATACAGATGAGATTCTTGCGGTAGGCGAGGAAGCCAGACTGATGCTGGGCAGAACTCCTGCCAACATCATAGCGGTGAGACCTCTCAGAGACGGCGTTATTTCAGACTATGACGTTACCGAGAGAATGCTCAAATATTTCATCAGAAAAAGCTGCGGCACAGGCAGATTTTTCAGACCTAAAATCATGGTATGCGTACCGAGCGGAGTTACCGAAGTAGAGAAAAGAGCAGTAAGAGAAGCAGCCACACAGGCAGGCGGCAAAACAGTATATCTGATGGAGGAGCCGGTTGCTGCGGCTATAGGTGCAGGCATTGACATTTCAAAGCCTGACGGCACCATGGTTATAGATATAGGCGGCGGCACCACAGACATTGCCGTTATCTCACTTGGCGGCATTGTTGCCAGTGAATCAATCAAGATGGCAGGAGATAAATTCGATGACCATATCGTAAGATATATGGCCAAGGAGCACAACCTCTATATAGGTGAGCGTACAGCCGAAGAACTCAAAATGAGTATCGGTACAGCCTACCCGAGAGAAGAAAGCATTACCATGGAGTGCAGAGGCAGAGACAGAGTTACGGGACTTCCCAAGACTGTAGAGATTACATCAGAGGAAATGATGAGCGCACTCAAAGAGCCTCTTGACGCAATAGTTGAGGCGGTTCATATCGTGCTTGAGCAGACTCCTCCGGAGCTTGCTGCAGACATCAGCACAGGCGGTATCACAATTACAGGCGGCGGAGCTTTGCTTTACGGCATAGACAGAAGAATACAGGAATCAGTAGGCATCGAAGTCAAGATTGCCGAGGATCCTAAAGAATGTGTCGCCAAGGGAACAGGCGAATCCTTAGAAGAAATCGAAAAGCTTGAAAACAACGCAATGAACAAGAGAAAAGCATATATCTAAAAAAAGCTCTCATTAAGAGAGCTTTTTTGAAAAGCAGGAGTAAAAATGAAACTGGAACTTATAGCTACGGCAACCTTCGGGCTTGAGGCAGTGGTAAAACGCGAGATAGAGGCTCTCGGCTACAGAATAATCAGGTCAGAGGATGCCAAGATAACATATATGGGAGATGAACGCGCAATAGCGAGGTCAAACCTGTGGCTTCGCAGCGCTGACAGAGTGCTTCTCAAAATGGGAGAATTCAAAGCGCCGGAATTTGAAGATCTGTTTCAGCAGACCAAAGCCATCGCATGGGAGGACATAATTCCCGCAGACGGCAGATTCACGGTGACAGGCACCTCTGTCAAGTCAAAGCTTCACAGCGTGCCTGCGTGTCAGAGCATAGTCAAAAAGGCCATAGTCGAAAGACTCGGTGCTTTTTACTGTATCGACCATTTTGAAGAAACAGGCGCGGAGTATACAGTCAAAGTCACAATACTAAAAGACAGAGTGACCCTTACAATAGACACATCGGGGGCAGGGCTTCACAAAAGAGGCTACAGAGTGAGCGATGTTAAAGCTCCAATCAAAGAAACCCTTGCCGCGGCCATGGTGCAGCTTTCATTCTGGAAAGCCGGCAGGCTGCTGGTTGATCCCTGCTGCGGTTCGGGCACCATACCTATTGAGGCTGCAATGATAGGCAGGAACATAGCGCCGGGACTCAACAGGAAATTTGCATCACAGGAATGGGATATTATACCTCCTGAAATCTGGAAATCAGAGCGCAGGGCGGCATTTGAAGCTATAGACTATGATGCTGACATAAGGATTGAGGCTTCGGATATAAGCGGGAAAGCCGTTGATGCCGCCATCGAAAACGCTGCGGAGGCGGGAGTTGATGACTGCATAGAATTCAGAAAAATGGATATGGCAGAGCTTGCGGCAGATGAGGAGAGCGGTATAGTCATAACCAATCCGCCTTACGGTGAGCGTATAGGCGAAAAAAAACAGATAGAAGCCATATACAGTGCCTACAGGGAGTTTTATCAGAAAAACCCGACATGGTCGCTGTTTATGGTTACAACAGATAAAGAAGTCGAAAACAAAATCTTCGGGCGTCCGGCGGACAGAAGGCGCAAGCTTTACAACGGCAGGCTGGAAGTATGCTACTACCAGTTTCATGGACAGAAACCGGACAGAAAACAACCGAAAGACAAGTAAAGGAGAACAGCTATGGCAGTAAATTTGAAGGGAAGAAACTTTTTAACATTAATGGATTTTACACCGGAGGAGATCAGATATATGCTGGATCTTGCTCACGATCTCAAATCAAAAAAAAGAGCGGGAATAAGAAACGAAGTATTAAAAGGCAAGAACATAGTTCTGCTGTTTGAAAAAACCTCCACAAGAACAAGATGCTCATTTGAGGTTGCCTGCCTTGACGAGGGCGCACACGTGACATTTCTTGATTCAAAGTCCTCACAGATGGGCAAAAAAGAATCCATTGCCGACACTGCAAAGGTGCTGGGCAGATTTTATGACGGTATCGAATACAGAGGCTTCAGTCAGGAGGTTGTAGAGGAGCTTGCCGCCAATGCGGGAGTGCCTGTATGGAACGGTCTTACAGATGTCGATCATCCTACGCAGATACTTGCGGATATGCTTACAATCGAGGAGCATATTGCAAAGCCTCTTGCCAGGGTCAAGGTTGTGTTTGTAGGCGATATCAGAAACAACATGGCTTATGCGTGGATGTACGGCTGCGCCAAAATGGGTATGCACTTTGTGGCATACGGTCCTGAGGAGCTGGCCGGTCAGGTTGACAGCGACGTGCTTGCAAGAGCGCGGGAGGTTGCAGAGACCACAGGCGCTGTTATCGAGGTAAGCACAGATGAAGCCTGCCTCAAAGGCGCAGATGTGATTTATACGGATATATGGGCTTCGATGGGTGAAGAGGATCAGATTCCTGAGAGAGTAAAACTGCTTACTCCGTACAAGGTTACAGGCGAAATGATGGACAAGACCGAAAACCCTGACGCTATATTCCTGCACTGCCTGCCTTCATTCCACAACTTTGAAACCACCATGGCAAAAGAGCAGATGGAGCTGGGCTATGATATCAGAGAGGTAACCGATGAGGTGTTTATGTCAAGGCAGTCCAAGGTGTTTGACGAAGCCGAAAACAGAATGCATACAATCAAGGCGGTCATAGTTGCAACCATAGCGTAGCAGACAGGGAGAGGAGAACTTAAATGAAACAGGGGATTCACAATTTTTCGGAGATAGGCAGGCTTAACAGGGTGCTGCTTCACAGACTCGGAGATGAGGTCGAGGGACTTGTTCCCGACAATTTTGAGAGACTGCTGTTTGACGATATACCGTATCTCAAGGTGGCGCAGCAGGAGCATGACAGGTTTGCGCAGGTTCTGAGGAATAATGGTGTGGAGGTTTTGTATTACCTTGACGAAACAGCTAAAGCTCTCGAAAAACCGGGTATCAAAAGCCGATTCATCAAAGAATTTCTTGATGCAAGCCATGTACATTCACAGGGGGTGTATGAGCAGCTGTCTGATTATCTTGACGGTATGTCCGCCTTTGATGTTGTAAGCAGGGCAATAGCCGGCATCAAAAAAGGAGAGATTCCCGACATTAAGCAAAAATCTCTTGCAGACTATATATCGGTATCCTATCCGTACTATACGGACCCGATGCCCAATCTGTATTTTACAAGAGATCCCGGGGCCTGCATAGGCAGCGGCATCAATATTCACCATATGAGCACGCAGGCAAGGAGGCGCGAGTCGCTGCTTCTCAAATATATCTATATGTACAATGACGAATTTACGGCAGGCGATGAGCATATATGGTATGACTACAATGATGAGTATTCCATTGAGGGCGGTGACATACTGGTGCTTTCAGAGGAAACCGTAGCCGTCGGGCTTTCGCAGCGCACCACTGTTTCGGGCATTGAGAGGTTTTCAAAAAAACTGCTTTCGGCTTCCGAATTCAAAAAGATAATAGTGTTTGACATACCAAAATGCAGAGCGTTTATGCATCTTGATACGGTGTTTACCATGGTTGATTACGACAAATTCACGATTCACCCCGAAATTGAGGATCCTCTGCAGCTGTTTGAAATATCACTGGACAGACAGGGCGAGGTGAAGGTAAAGTCAATAACGGACAGCCTTACAAACCTTTTGAAGCTGGAGCTTTCGCTGCCTGCAGTAGAGCTTATCAGGTGCGGCGGAGACGATCCGATGGCGGCACAGCGGGAGCAGTGGAACGATGGCTCAAATACGCTCTGTATTGCACCGGGCAAGGTTGTTACCTACGAGAGAAATTATGTGACAAACGATATTCTCGACAAAAAAGGCCTGACGGTGCTTACAGTTCCGTCGGCAGAGCTGTCAAGAGGCAGGGGAGGTCCGAGATGTATGTCGTGCCCTGTCAGCAGGGAAGATCTGTAATTTGCTGATAAAATTTAAGGAGAGTTTGAAATGGCGTCTAAAATAGTAATTGCACTTGGAGGAAATGCTCTGCAGTCCGGAAACGCCCCTGCAACCGCAGAGGCGCAGCTTGAGGTTGTGAGAAAAACCTGCGAGCATATAGCGCAGATAAGCGATATGGGGTATGAGCTTGCCATTGTCCATGGCAACGGGCCGCAGGTGGGAAGAATACTTCTTGCCTCCGAAACGGCAAAAGATGTGACACCCGCCATGCCGTTTGATGTATGCGGGGCAATGTCGCAGGGGTACATCGGCTATCATCTGCAGCAGGGATTAAAACACGCACTTAACCTCAGAAACAGGGATATACCTGTTGTAACTGTGGCGACTCAGGTTGTCGTGGAGGAAAACGACCCTGCATTTGACGATCCGACCAAGCCTATCGGTCCTTTTTATACCGAAAGCGAAGCCAGAGCGATAGTAAAGGACAAAGGCTATATTATGAAAGAGGATTCGGGCAGAGGCTGGAGGCGAGTTGTAGCCTCTCCGACACCGAGAAAAATAGTCGAAATAGAGGCCGTAAGGCACCTGTGGGATTCAAGTATTGTAATCACCTGCGGCGGCGGAGGCATACCTGTAGTCGAAAAGCCTGACGGCACAATTGAGGGGACGGAGGCTGTGATAGACAAGGACTTTGCAGCAGAGCTTTTAGCCGAGCAGGTGGATGCGGATATTCTTATGATACTTACAGAGGTTGAGAAAGTTTCTCTTAACTTCAATACACCAAAGCAGCGGGAACTTTCGTCGCTTAATCTTGCAGATGCCGCAAGATACTGTGAGGAGGGGCATTTTGCCGAAGGAAGTATGCTGCCCAAAGTTCAGGCCGCGATGAAATTTGTAAGAGCAAACCCGTCAAAGCACGCTGTCATAACGTCGCTTGACAAGGCGATAGAGGCGTTAAACGGGCAGTCGGGTACAGTCATAACTTATGCGTAAAAACTGCGGCAGACCGCCTTTTGTCAGGAACTCTGCCGCAGTTTTTGTATATTCGCGGGGCTGCCGCACCACACAGGAGCAAGTTAAATGTGATAAGTCCCTTTTGGCGGAGGACATGGAGGCTTTTACATTTCAATGATCCCCATCTGTAAAAAAGCAAGCGTAAGCATAGAAAACAGCCGGTATCCCCTGCCTGAAAGATATTCTGTTTGCTGCTTTGTGAATACCGCATGACCGGCTTCGGAAAACTCGTCTATATCGAATAGTATCTGCTCATTTACAAGGTGCTCTAAGAACTCGTGAGCCGCTTTTATGAGCGTGTCTTCTGAAATTTTATTTATCTGAATATCTGTATTTTCGCCAATATATGCTTTGGCTTCTTTGCCCAAAGAAAACCTTAAAGCCCCTGTCGTATCTCTGAAATTTGAGATAATATAACTTTCGATGCAGGGGTAGCTCAAAAGCAACTGTCCGGCCTTATAATCATTGTTGTCATAAGGATTGGAAAGCGAAAAAATGTAGTTTTCAATGAGCAGGGAGTCTGTATTTGATTTCGGATCACGATCAAACAGATAATAAATTGCCGACTGATCCACAGGAAATCTATATTGCTCGCGCAGAACGTCAAAAACATCATCTGAATATGTTTCGTTTTCGCTGATATCGCGGATATTGCTTTCTCTTGTGTTATGGAAGCATATCGGTATATCAGTGTGACATTGCCTTATTTTTTATAATGATTCTCTCTGCATATCTGCCAAAAAAATGATAACCTGAGCCGCCCTCTGCAATGATGTCAAGCAGCCTGTCGGCATCGGTCACAAGTATGCCGCCCGCTGTTGTGACTCCCATATCAAACAGCACATCGGGAATCATTCCCGCAGTAGGCCCCGTAACTGTGATTTCAGCGCCGGGCTTTGCCATTTCAAGCAGCTGCGGCAGTGTATCGTTTAGTATTGTAACCCCGGTTATGACAAGAAGGTCTGAATAAGGGATAACGGTACCGGCTTTGTCTGCAGGCACAAAATATTTCATTTCGTGTTCTTTGAGAGTTTTGGGATCAAGCTCTAAAATACTGAAATCACTGCCTGCTGATATAAGCTTTTTTATAATCGGGACAAGCGCGCCCACTACAGTGATCCTGCCGTAATCTGCAGGCTCTGTTTCGTCAAAAGCGTCGGCAAACCGTATGTCATAGCCTTCCCGCTCAAACAGGATAGAGCTGAGTGCGTTGAGGGCTGCGATTCCGAGAGCTTTTTTGAGAGGATTATCCGAAAATACATATTCAAGATAATCCGAAACAGGTCTGCCTGACAGTCTGCCCGAAAGCGGCATTGCCCGTGCGGAGCTTGGGCAGCACACAGCCTCCGGCATTTCCTTTACGGGAGTGAAACACAGACCGCCATGGCCTGTGGAGAGTCTGACTCCCGTAAAAAACAGTCCAAGTACGGCTCTTTCCACTGTAATCGCATCAAGCTCTGATCTGAGCCTGCTCTTAACGATTTCAACTGTTTTTTCAAGAATTATATTCATAGCTGCCCGATCTGTGCGTTTATTCTTTCTCTTGTCACAGCCTCGCCCATGATCTGCTGAATTTCCCAGATGTCAGGGGACTGAGCTCTGCCGGTGATGGCAATTCGTATGACGGTTGAAACATGACCCACATGACCCTTGTATTCCTCAGGGTGTTTTTTGAAATCCTTAGGCTTTACCGCATATCCGAGATCGGCGGTGATGCCTCTGATTTTTTCAAACCAGCTGCTCTGGTCGTCACTGTGGTCATAGCTGTCAAGATACCTTGTCAGTATTTCTTTTGCGTCTGCTGCTGCCTCGGCAGGGAACTGATCCTGCTTCTCATATTCAAAGAAGTATCTGAAATACTCTATAATCTGTGAGGCTTTGATAAGGTCTTTTCTCGGTTTTTCACCTGTTCTGTCAAGGTCAAGCACCTTCAGCCAGTAGGCTTTGTCCTCAAGTACAGGAAGCAGATCCTGCCTGAATTCCTCAGCCCAGCCTCTGATGAAGCTGTAGAGGCTGCCGGAAGGTATTTTTACAAGCACGTCTTTTGATACGTCCTCAAGCTTGTTAAGGTCAAACAGTGCGCCGCCGCCGTTCATTTTTTCTGCTGTGAAGTGAAATTCCGAAACAGGAGCGTCAGGGTTTGCGATTCTCCACTCCTCAAAGTTGGAGTTTAATATGGTCAGCAGATATTCTCTGACCGCATCAGGGTGATAGCCTTCGTTTCTGTAGTAGTCAAGTGACAGCTCAGGGTCTTTTCTCTTTGAGAGCTTTCTCTTGTTGCCCTCCTCATCGATTTTCATAAGCTGTCCCGTATGGCAGAATACCGGCATTTCAAAGCCCAGCTTGGTAAAAAGCTCTACGTGCACAGGCAGCGACGGTATCCATTCGGCTCCTCTGACAACATGAGTTGTCCTCATAAAATGATCGTCTATGACATGGGCGAAGTGATAGGTAGGTATACCGTTTGTTTTGAGTATAACTATATCCTGACTGTTTTCGGGCATCGAAAGCTCGCCTCTGATACCGTCTGCAACGGTTATATGAGCAGGCTCCTCTGTATTGCCGTCTGATTTGAGTCTTACCACATAAGGAAGACCCGCATCTATTTTTGACTGTATTTCATCTAAGGACATATCTCTGCATTTGGCAAACTCGCCGTATATTCCGGGGTTCAGCTTGTTTGCCTCCTGATATGCTCTGATTTCGTTTATCTCCTCCTCTGTGAGAAAACACGGGTATGCCTGTCCTTTTTTGACCATTTCCCTGGCAAAGCACTGATATATCTCGCCTCGTCTGCTCTGATAATACGGTCCGTAGCTGCCGGTTTCGCCGTCAAGCAGTGCGCCTTCGTCAAAATTTATTCCGAAGAAATCAAGAGATTTAATGATTGTTTCGACTGCGCCCTCAACATATCTTTTGTCATCGGTATCTTCTATTCTGAGATAAAAAACTCCGCCGCTCTGGTGTGCAAGTCTTTCGTCGGCAAATGCGCCGTACAGGTTGCCCAGATGTATGAAGCCTGTCGGTGAGGGTCCGAGTCTTGTCACCATGGCCCCTTCGGGGAGAACTCTCTTTGGAAAATGCTCCTCGTAATATTCGGGTGTCTTGTCGATGTGCGGAAACAGAAGCTCCGCAAGCCTGTTATAATCCATATTCTAAACCTCCGCTGGTATTGTGATTTGATTTACCATACCATTATACATTGGAGAAACCTTTTATTGCAACGGATATTTTGCCATCGGCCTATAATTCCCAATGCAGCCTGCTGTACTGCTCATCTGTAACAGGTTCGCACCATTCATTGCTGCAGTTCTGTCCCGGAACTTCAATCGCAAGATGCGCAAACCATTTGTCTTTTGCTGCGCCATGCCAGTGCTTGACTCCCGCAGGTATGTTTACGACATCTCCCGCCATGAGTTTTCTTGCCGGTCTGCCCCATTCCTGATACCAGCCCTCTCCTGCAGTAACAAGCAGTATCTGCCCTCCGCCTGCCGAGGCATTATGAATATGCCAGTTGTTGCGGCAGCCCGGTTCAAATGTGACATTACCTATTATGACCTGCTCTGTCGAAAGCATATTAAGATAGCTCTGACCTGTAAAATACTGTGCAAACGCTTCATTTTTATCGCCCGCAGGAAAAACACTTATTTCTTTAATACTCATAGTTTCAAACCTCCATGTGTCCATTTTTCGATATCTTTTTCAGAATGTGAAACTCTTGCGCCTCGAATTGCAAGCTCTCCTGTTACCTCTGCATCGGGGCAGAGCTTCTGTATATCTCTGATGCTGCTTCCCGGTCCGCTGCCCTCATGTGTGCAAAACGGTCTGATGGTTTTGCCGCCAAAGTCAAAATGTTCAAGAAATGTGAATACTGCCATAGGCATTGTGCCCCAGTAATTGGGGTATCCCAGATAAATCACATCGTATTTGTCAATGCTGCCGGGAAACGCTGCAAGCTCAGGTCTTGCATTATTTCTCCGATCCTCCTGCGCCTGCGCTATACATTCGTTGTAGTCTTTTGAATAGGGGTGTTTCTGCTCGATTCTGAACATATCGGCGCCTGTCAGCCTGCCGATAATTCCGGCTGCGATTTCTGTGTTGCCTTTTTCAAGTGTTTTTATCTGTCCGCTTACATAGTTTTCACCGGCTCTTGAATAGTATGCAATTAATTCCTTTGCCATATTTATTCCCTCCGTTTCTTTTACAGCTATATATTAACACCTGCGAGCCTTGACAGGGAATAGCTGATAAGTTACTATGGTATAAACCAGAAGTTGATACTGTTTTCGGAGGTCTGTATGTATAATCCTATGCTTGAAACATTTGTGGCTGTTGCCGACCTTGGCAGCTTTAAGAAGGCTGCAGAGGTTCTGTATATATCTCCTACGGCTGTTATGAAGCAGATGAACAGCCTTGAGGCCCATCTCAATCTGCAGCTTGTAGAGCGCACGGCTTCGGGAGCAAAGCTGACGCCTGCAGGGAAAATGATTTATCATGATGCGAAATTCATAATGGACTACTCAAAAAAATCCGTTGAAGCGGCGTATGCGAAGCTTCAGAAAACGTACACGACATTCTGTGTCGGCACCTCGCTGCTTAACCCTGCAAAGCCTTTTATGGATCTGTGGTATCGTGTGAATGGCAGGTTTCCTGACTACAGACTTCATCTTGTACCGTTTGAAGATAATTATGACGGCATACTTGCGGAAATAGAGAAGCTGGGAAGGAAATTTGATTTTCTGATCGGAGTGTGCGATTCGAAGGCGTGGCTTTCGCGGTGCTGTTTTCTGCCTCTTGGCAGGTACCGCAAAATGGTGGCGGTATCAGGAGACCATCCTCTCGCCTCAAAAAAAATACTTGATATGGAGGATCTGCACGGGCAGACTCTGATGATGGTCAAAAAGGGAGATTCGGGCGCCAATGATATTATACGCAGCGATCTTGAAACGAATCACCCGGAGATTGTCATAGAGGATACGCAGCAGTTTTTTGACCTGTCTGTTTTTAACAGATGCGCGGAAACAGGCAATGTGCTGCTTACAATAGAGTGCTGGCAGGATGTGCATCCCGGTCTTGTGACCATACCGGTCAACTGGGATTACAGTATTCCCTACGGTCTTTTGTACAGCAAAGACGCACCCGATGATGTGCTTGAATTTGTAAAAGCCGCAAGGGAGATTAACGAAGGAGCCTGAACCTGCTGTTACACCGGTTTCGGGCAGCATTTGGCGGGCATAGGGCAATCGGAGCAGCAATTAAAAAATCGGCAGTAATTGCTATTTGTATCATATGCTTAAGGTAAATCATACCATGTAATGGTATACGACGCACAGGACGAGCCGGTGACAAAGACGCTCTTACTCAGTGCAGATATGGCTGCAGGGCATGGAGTAAATAATTTGCCTTAACAAGGTGTATTATGACCCTTCTTAATTAACCTTTCAGGTTAATATTATAAATACAGACAGTTCATTGACAGTAATGTTGGTGGACTGTCTTGTTTTATATAAATTCCTTGGTAAAGGTAATTTATATTCTCAAAGCAGACACATTTGGTGTAAGTGTCAAATCATGCACATATAAATCGATATGGCTGCTGTTATAATTTTTTTCTTTTGCAGGAGCATATGGAGCAGTTTTTTACATTTTA
>CAVDMD010000005.1:0-34120 GCA_963609975.1 bacterium
GAAACCTCTGGACTTTCTAAAGAGGAGATAGAAAAGCTATAATATAATTACCTTGGTCAGGGCATTTTGTAACAGTCGGTTTAATATGGAACGACTGCTTTGTTACGGGACAAAAAAGGTAAAGATAGAAGGGGCGGAGTATGAAATATCCTAAACAGGGTGGTTTGCTGTGAAGCAGGGGATTTTAAGCGATTGCCCTACCAGACAGATATTTCCACTGGACAGAAATGCTAAAGTGTGGTAGTATAAGTTGTTGTAAAGTACCTCAGCTTGGTTTTTTGAGAACTCCGACGGAAACTCAGTTGAAGGCGAATAAAAAAAGGAGAGATATTATGATTACTAAAGAAATGAAATCACAGATTATGAAAGAATACGCAACAAAAGAAGGCGACACAGGTTCACCTGAGGTTCAGATTGCCGTATTAACTTACAGAATCAACGATTTGAACGAACATCTGAAGGTTCACAAAAAGGACCATCACTCAAGAAGAGGTCTGTTAAAGATGGTAGGTCAGAGAAGAAATCTTCTTAACTACCTCAAGGAAAAAGATCTTGAAAGATACAGAACTCTTATTGCTCGTTTAGGATTAAGAAAGTAATTAGAGAAATTTAAGCGGGGGAGTATTATTCCCCGTTTTTATTTTACAACCCATGATGCCAGAGAGGTAAAAAGAAATTAACAGGAGGTAGTTGTTAATTATGGCAGAACAATTATTAAGAAATCAGACATACAGAACATTCAAGACTGCAGTCGGCGGAAGACTTCTGCAGATGGAAATCGGTAAGGTATGTGAACTTGCAAACGGACAGGTTATGGTAAGATACGGAGATACAGTTGTAAATGTTACAGCGTGTGCCTCAAAAGAGCCGAGACCTGACATCGACTTTTTCCCGTTAAGCTGCGACTACGAAGAAAAAATGTACGCGGCAGGCAAAATTCCGGGAGGATTTATCAAGAGAGAAGGCAGACCGAGCGAAAGAGCGGTTCTTAACTCAAGACTTATGGACAGACCGTTAAGACCTCTTTTCCCTAAGGGATTTTTCAATGATGTGCAGGTTGTTGCAACAGTAATGAGCGTTGATCCCGACTGCTCGCCTGAGATAGTCGCCATGATAGGCTCCTCGGTTGCGCTTGCAGTTTCCGATATCCCGTGGGAAGGACCTACAGCGTCGGTTCTCATCGGAATGGTAGACGGCGAATTTGTAGTAAACCCTACACTTGCACAGAGACAGGCAAGCACTCTGCATCTTGTTGTTTCAGGTACCAAAGAAGCAATAATGATGGTTGAGGCAGGCGCGCAGGAAGTACCTGAGGATGTGGTTCTTGACGCTATAATGTTTGCGCATGAAGAAATCAAAAAAATAATAGTATTCATAGATGAAATCATCGAGGAAATAGGCAAGCCTAAGATGGCTGTAAATCTGTACAAGGTTCCTGAAGAAATAGATCAGGCCGTAAGAGAATATGCAGAAAGCAAGATGAGAGCGGCAATACAGACCTATGACAAGATGGAAAGACTTGAAAACATGGATGCTGTAGAGGTTGAAACCAAAGAATACTTTGCCGAAACCTATCCCGAAAACGAGAAGGACATAGCAAATGTTCTTTACAATATCACAAAAGAACAGGTGAGAAGCCTTATTCTTGACGATGAAATCAGACCTGACAACAGGAAACATACAGAAATCAGACCTATATGGTGCGAAACCGGAATCCTGCCGAGAACTCATGGTTCGGGACTGTTCACAAGAGGACAGACACAGGTGCTTTCGGTAGTTACCCTCGGAGCGCTGGGTGAAGCGCAGACTATTGACGGAATTACCGAAGAAGAAGAAAAAAGATATATGCATCACTACAACTTCCCGCCTTACTCAGTAGGAGAGGCAGGAAGAATGAAAAGTCCGGGCAGAAGAGAAATAGGGCATGGTGCGCTGGCCGAAAGAGCTATAGTTCCTGTACTTCCTACAGAGGAGGAATTCCCTTATGCAATCAGAGTCGTATCTGAAGTTCTTTCATCAAACGGCTCGACTTCAATGGGCTCAACCTGCGGCTCCTGCCTTGCGCTTATGGATGCGGGCGTACCTATCAGGAAGCCTGTTGCAGGCATTGCCATGGGACTTATCGAAAGAGTAGAAGAGGACGGCAGCTCAAAAATGGCCATACTGTCGGATATACAGGGCATGGAGGACTTCCTCGGCGATATGGACTTCAAGGTTGCAGGTACGGCAGACGGTGTGACGGCAATTCAGATGGATATCAAAGTTCACGGCCTTTCAAGAGAGGTTCTCGAAAAAGCGCTGGCACAGGCAAAGGAAGGCAGAATGTTCATCATGAACAAGATGCTTGAGGTTATTCCTGCACCTAAGCCTGAACTTTCACCATATGCGCCTAGAATCATATCAATGCAGATTGACCCTGACAAGATCAGAACAGTTATCGGACCGGGGGGCAAAACCATCAACAGAATTATTGCCGATACCGGTGTTAAAATCGATATTGATGATACAGGTCTTATCTACATTGCAGCGCCTGACATGGAAAGCGCAAACGCAGGTGTCAAAGAAATCGAGCTTCTTACAAAGGATGTGGAGGTCGGTGAAGTATATGAGGGCAAGGTTGTAAGAATTATGAACTTCGGAGCTTTCATCGAGATACTTCCGGGCAAGGAAGGTCTGCTTCACATTTCCAAGATGGCAAAAGAAAGAGTCGAAAAGGTTCAGGATGTTATGAACATCGGAGACATAGTCAAGGTAAAGGTTACCGAAATTGACAGTCAGGACAGAATCAATCTTTCAAGAAAAGAATTACTGTAAACAGGACAATATAAGGGCGGACAGCAGGTCCGCCCTCTGTGTTTTTTGTACAGCAGTTCAGAAGCTGAATTTGTCCCATCAGGCACATCCCTGATATTTTCCCGCAGGACAATCTGGAAAATATAGGGTTGTTGCTTTCTGTAAAAGCTGATATAATTGCGTAGAAGAATATATGTTAGGAACAGTATGCCATGAACAGATCACCAATCAACTTTATTTTTACCAGAGAAGGCTTTATTGCAGAAATAAAAGAGCCTGACAATGCAGGAGAGCTTGGAGAGATCTTTGAAAAAAACAGATACGAAGCACTCTACAGAATGGGCTTTGAAAACAAACCGGTCAATACCAATCCGTCAGAGGAGTTTATGTATAGAGTTGCAGAAGCTTTTTTTGAGGCGCTGACAGATATACCGGAGCTGGAGCTTGCAAGAGAAAAAGTAAAAGTAAAACCTTCAGATGATATAATAGAAAAAATTCTTGGGATTACACCGTTTGCCATAGGTTCGGAATTTATAGACAGGAAATGGATCAGAAACATATTCAAGAAACTCGAAAAAGTTTTTTCTGAAGAAATCACGGAATATGACGGCACAGTTGCAGTGTATCTGACAGAAAAAAATCAGAGTCTTCATGTGCCTGAGCGCATATTCTTTCATCTGGTGGAAGCAAAGGACAGTGAATTTCCGTTTGCTTTCCTTGCTACATATGCAACGGTCGAAAAAAGAGGAAGAATTAAACATGTGCCGCTCAAATATGCTCTTACAGAGTACAAAAATGACAGAGCAAAGCTTGTTGAACTGCTGTCGTGCCTTAACCGTGCGGCTGAAGTCTCTCCCCTGATAGAAAAACTCGTAGCTTCCGGTGAAATGTTTCATCCGCTTCGCTTTACAAGTGAGGAGGCATATGAGTTCCTTAAAAATATAGAAAAAATCGAAGAAGCAGGCATACTGTGCCGTATTCCGAACTGGTGGAAAAAGCAGTACTCCTCTCTTTCAATGAATATTACTCTCGGGGAAGAAAAAACATCAATGCTGGGTCTTGAAACTATTATCTCGGTAAAACCGCAGCTTTATGTAAACGGTGAGAATCTTACCGCAGATGATGTTAAAAATCTGCTTGAGCAGACTGACGGTCTTGCAATGATAAAAGGCAAATGGGTAGAGGTAAACCATGCAAAGCTGGAAAAGCTTCTTGCCGATATGGAGGGAATTCCGGAAGAAATATCAATGCTTGAAGCACTTCGCATGAATCTTGACGGCGCAAAAATATCTCCGGATATAGGAGGGATTGTTTCCAACGGCAAATGGCTTGCCGGAATTATGAACAAAATCAAAAAGCCTGAAAAGATGAAAACCCCTGATCTTCCAACGGAGTTTAATGCAACACTCAGACCTTACCAGAAGACAGGATATGCATGGCTCAAATACATGGGAAGCATAGGCTTTGGAGCGTGCATTGCCGATGATATGGGTCTTGGTAAAACTGTTCAGGTACTTGCATACCTTGAAAAAATGCGTGAAGAGAACAGGGATGCAAGAGTATTGCTTGTAGTTCCCGCATCTCTTCTTGCAAACTGGAAAAAAGAATCAGAAAAGTTCACGCCGGGACTTGATATAGATATACTTCACGGCAGACCTGCAGTAGCGCTTAACGAAAGTCTTGTCAATCAAAAAGCATTCCTGACAGTGACGACGTATGGTATGGCTTCAAGAATTGAAGGACTCAAAAACATAACATGGGACTGCATTATTTTAGATGAAGCACAGGCAATCAAGAATCCTGTAACAAAACAGACGAGGCGGATTAAAGAGCTGAAAGGCAAAATGAAGATTGCAATGACAGGAACTCCAATCGAAAACAACCTTACAAATCTGTGGTCTTTGTTTGATTTTCTCAACAAAGGAATGCTGGGAAGTTCAGAGGAATTCAAAAACTTCTGCAAAAGCCTCGGAGAATCGCAGGACGGATATGCAAGGCTCAAGAGCATAGTTGCACCGTTCATGTTAAGACGTGTCAAAACAGACAAAAACATCATTTCAGATCTGCCTGAAAAAATTGAAAAAATCGATTACACAGCGCTTTCTAAAAAACAGACAGTGCTGTATCGCAAAACTGTAATGGATCTGGCAGACAAGATAGAAAAACTCAGCGGAATGGAGAGAAGGGGCGCTGTTCTTGCAACGATAATTAAACTCAAACAGATATGCAATCACCCGGATCAGTACCTTGGACAAACGGAGTATTCGGAAGCAGACAGCGGCAAATTCGGTATGCTCAGAGAAATATGCGAAACGGTATACGAAAAAAGAGAAAGAGTTCTGGTATTTACACAGTTTAAGGAAATGACTCAACCTATAGCAGATTTCCTTGAAGAAATATTCGGAGCAAAAGGATATGTACTTCATGGGGGCACTCCGGCTTCAAAGAGAGGTGAAATCGTTGAGGCTTTCCAGGGCGAAAAATACGTACCGTTTATAGTCCTCTCGGTTAGAGCAGGCGGCACAGGGCTTAATCTTACCAATGCAAATCATGTAATACATTTTGACAGGTGGTGGAACCCTGCAGTTGAGAATCAGGCAACAGACAGAGCTTTCCGTATAGGGCAGAAGAAAAATGTGATGGTGCACAAACTGGTATGCAGCAGCACAATAGAAGAAAAAATAGATGCTGTCATCGAATCCAAAAAAGAGCTTGCCGAAAATGTAATAGGTTCCGGTGGCGAAAACTGGATTACAGAAATGAGCAACAAAGAACTGCTGTCAATATTGAAATTAGGATAGGAGGAATGACAGATGAGCAGATATTGGGATGATACTTCATATTACAGTCAGCCTTCGTCTGAGGAAATAAAGCAAAAATCCATAGCCAGCACTCAAAAGGCAAAATCAAAAGGCAAAACACTTGCCCCTATTATCATAACGGGCAGAAATATAGCCGAAAGCTGGTGGGGCAAAGCATGGTGCAGCAATCTTGAAAGATATGCGGATTACAGCAACAGAATCACCAGAGGCAAAAGGTATGTCAAATCAGGCGCCGTAATAGATATGAAAATCAGTGAAGGCAAAGTTTTGGCGAAAGTGCAGGGGACAAGAAAAACTCCGTACAAGGTAGAAGTGAAAATAAGTCCGTTAAAAGAGGGTCTGTGTCAGGAAATCATAGAACAGTGCAGCAGCCGGCTTGAAAATATAGAAAAACTGATGGCCGGAGATTTTCCTGACGACATGAAAGAGCTTTTTACAAGAGAGGGCGGACTGTTTCCTTCTCCAAGAGAAATAAGCTTCAGCTGCAGCTGCCCTGACTGGGCGCTGATGTGCAAGCATGTTGCGGCTGTTCTGTATGGAATAGGAGCGCGATTTGACGAAGATCCGATGCTTTTTTTCACATTGAGAAGCATAGATGTGGATAAGTTTATAGACATCACTTTAAGTGACAGGCTTGAGTCCATGATTGCAAACGCGGACAGACCAAGCGACAGAATAATAACAGAGAACATATCGGAACTGTTCGGTATAGTTTGAATATGACAGCAACATAATCCGGTTACTATGAAAAAAACAGCCATACAGCAGCATTATTTGCGCAAATTAGTTATTCTTGTATACAATTTGTATACAAGAATACATTTTTTAATAGGATTTATATTGCAGTATACCACTTTAGCGTGATATAATTGACGGGTAGAAACAAAGACTGACAGCAGCAATCGCAAAGGGCAGCATATAACAGCTATTGCCTGTGTTATAGGCGCAGGAGAATAGTTTTTTTATCCGAAGGATATTCAAGGGGATTAAAGATACAGCAGCAAAAGGAGGTAATTTATGTTCAGTTTCAAAAGAAACAAAAAAGCAACAGGCGAAGCAGGCAAAGACACTGCTCCAAAAGCCACAAAAGAAAAAGACGCTAAAATAGTGTTCAAGCCCGACAAAACAGGAGCCGAAGCTCCATCAAAGGATACGTTCATCAGTGAAATGGCCGCAAAGCTGGAAACAAACGAAGAAATTCCGGCAGAAGTCTATACGGCTCACAACGTAAAACGCGGTCTCAGAAACGCCAACGGCACAGGCGTGGTGGTCGGCCTCACCAAAATAGGCGAGGTAACAGGCTATACCACCAACGAAAAAAAAGAAAAAATACCTTGCGAGGGCAAGCTCTACTACAGAGGATATGACATCGAAGACCTTGTTTCAAGCTGTATCAGAGAAAACAGATTCGGCTTTGAGGAAGTCACATATCTGCTGCTTTTCGGAGAGCTTCCGACGCAGAGACAGTTTGATGATTTCAGAGAGCTTCTGGGTGAAAAAAGAGAGCTTCCGTTTGGCTTTGCCAGAGATTCCATACTGACTGCGCCATCAAAAAACATAATGAACAAGCTGGCAAGATCAGTGCTGACTCTCTACAGCTATGACAAAAACCCTGATGACACATCAATAGAGAATGTCGTAAGGCAGTCCATTGATCTGATAGGATATTTTCCTGCAATTATCGCGTATGCTTATCAGGCACAGCAGTCGTTTTTCTTTAACCAGAGCCTGCATCTGCATTATCCTGTTGCAGAGCTTTCGACTGCGGAGAACATACTCAGAATGATAAGACCTAACAGGGAATATGCTGATATAGAGGCAAAGCTTTTGGACCTGTGCCTTATTCTTCACGCAGAGCATGGCGGCGGTAACAATTCATCGTTTACCACACATCTGGTTTCATCATCGGGAACAGACACATATTCCACAATAGCGGCGGCGGTAGGCTCCCTCAAAGGACCAAAACACGGCGGCGCCAATATCGCGGTTATAAATATGATTGAGGACATCAAAAGAGAAGTAAACGATATTACGGATTACAGCAAAGTTGAGGATTATCTTGTAAGAGTCCTCCAAAAACAGGCAAACGACAGAAGCGGGCTTGTCTACGGTATGGGACACGCCATCTATACACTGTCTGATCCGAGAGCCAAAATCCTCAAGGAAATGGCAAGAAAACTCGCGCAGAACAATGACAAAATGGATGATTTTCTTCTGTGTGATTTCATTGAAACCAAAACGCCGGAGCTGCAGAGGCAGATCAGCGGCAGCAGCAAGCCTATGTGCGCAAATGTTGATTTGTATTCGGGATTTGTATATGAGGCGCTGGGAATACCATCCGAAATAGCAACGCCGCTGTTTGCTACGGCAAGGCTTTCGGGCTGGTGTGCTCACAGACTTGAAGAGCTGACAATATGCAAGAAGCTGATGCGTCCTGCATATGACTGCGTGGCAGAGCACAGAGAATACATAGCGATAGACAAGAGATAAGCTGACAGAAATGCGCCGGTGAATTAGCAATTGCCGGCGCTCTTTATACGCTCTTCGTATTAAAATTATTAAAAATTTGCTCTTGAATAAATTTTTATCAGATGATAAAATAATTACAGAAACCTTGCAGGTGTATGCTTACAGGGTTTTGTTGTTTTTATAGCATGATTAAGACAATAAATGTCACTTTGCCATTGTCGGACGGCGAAGCACATTTGTTGTCTTTTTTGTTTGCTCATATCAGTAAAAGTAAGCGATAAAAAGCAGAACAGGAGGATTATATGATTATAACAATAAGCAGACAAAACGGCAGCGGAGGAAGGTATATTGCAGAGAGACTGTCACAGATGCTTAATATTCCGTTTTATGACAAGGATCTTGTAACCGAGGCAGCCAAAACCGGCAATATGGATTTGACTGAAGCTGCGGAAAACGATGAGACAAGCCAGAGCAGCTATCTGGAAGGAAAGTCTCTGTACAAAGGCTTTTTTTCAAAAATGACACTCGATGACAAGCTGTTTGATCTGGAAAGCAAAATTATTCAAAACCTCGCACAGCAGGGAGATTGCATAATTGTGGGGAGATGCAGCAACTATATTCTGCAAAAGGAAGAAACGATAGACGTCTTTTTGTATGCCTCAGATCCGGGATTCCGTATCGGCAGGAAGGTGGAATTCAACGGGCTTGACCGAAAAACCGCAGAAAAACAGATTTTGGAGCAGGACAGAAGACGTGCGGTGTACTGCGAATATCATACAGGACATTCGTGGGCTCAAAAAGAGAATTATGATTTGTGCATCGATACGGGAAAACTTGGTGTAGATACAGCGGCAGAACTGATTGCCTGCTGCTATCAGCTAAAAAAAGGAGGAAAACAGAATGCCTAGGAGCAAAAAGGAAGGAATTTTACTGAGTTTAATTATGAGTCTGGTGATGATTTATGTTATGGCGGCGTTAAATGATAATGTCAGATTAGGCGAGTTTGCAGCATCATCATGGCTGCTGGCTCTGCAGCGGCTGCCGCTTGGGTACTGCGTGGGAATTTTGTGTGATTTGTGCATCTGCACGCCACTGTCACGCAGATTTGTTATGAAGGTGACAGAAGCTGAGGACCCGGAAATTTTCAAGGTTCTGGTTTTGCGGTTCTGCATGGTTGTGCTGATGACAGTTGCAATGACTGTTTTTTCAGTCTTTGCAGGCGGCAAAACAGGTATGGACGGAATTGCGGATTTCTTTACCTATCTGCCGTACAACTTTACCATAGCGCTGCCTGTACAGATGCTTGTCGTTGCGCCGGTATCGCTGCGCATTGCAAGATGGGGCGCATCACTGCTTACTTTGCAGAGCGCGGAAAAAAACTGAAAAAATTTCAGGCTCCCTATTGACATATGGTTTAATAGGGAGTAGTATATAGGCAACAATTAAACAATTGCTTAATCGTTTAATTAAAAGGAGGAGTACCTATGAACAAATTACCGCATGACCATGGTACCAGCAGCGAGTTTCTTGAAGCCAGACCCTCAGAGGAAACCTTTGGCAGAGCCTCGGATGCGTTTTCGCTGATAGGCGATTCGACAAGACTCAAAATATTATGGCTCCTGTGTCACAGCGAGGAATGCGTCATAAATATTGCGGCGGCGATTGATATGAGCTCTCCCGCAGTATCGCACCATCTCAAAGTGCTCAGGCAGGCAGGCGTGATAACCTCTAAGAGAGTAGGCAAAGAGGCATATTATACTCTTGCAGATACCGAGGAGGCAGAGATTATTCACAATGCAATAGACAGGATACTGGACATCAAATGCAGCAGATAAATATGTTTGAAACAAAATATAAATAAAAGGAGATTTAACCATGAAAAGATCATTCAAACTCGAGAACCTGGACTGTGCAAACTGCGCAGCCAAAATGGAAGAAGCAATCAACAGGCTTGATTCAGTTGACAAGGCAGTTATCAGCTTTATGACACAAAGGCTTACAATCGAAACCGAAAACGATATGGATGAGGTTCTGGACCAGTGCCAGAAGGCTATCAACAGGGTTGAGGATGACTGCAAAATAGTGAGATAGTTATGGATAAGAAAAAAAAGAAAAAGCTGATATGTATAATAGCGGCGGCGGTACTGCTTGCTGCCGGCATTGTTGTCAAGCATACGGCAGGAGGCCCTGCGGTAATCATTCTTCTTATTCCGGCATATATTATAGCAGGATACGGACCTCTCATAAAAGCTGCGAAGAATATATCGCACGGGCAGATATTTGACGAGAATTTCCTTATGGCGATTGCTACTGTCGGAGCGCTTGCGCTTGGAGAATATGACGAAGCGGTTGCAGTAATGCTGTTTTATCAGATCGGGGAGTTCTTTGAGGATTACGCTGTTGACAAATCGAGAAAATCGGTTGCGGCGCTTATGGATATAAGGCCTGACTTTGCAGTCGTTCTAAAAGACGGCAAAGAGGAGACTGTGGATCCGTATGACGTCAATATAGATGATATTGTGCTGGTTAAGCCCGGAGAAAAAATCCCTCTTGACGGCACTGTTATCGAGGGCAGCTCCTCAGTTGACACATCATCGCTTACCGGCGAGGCTCTGCCGAGAGACATTGAGGCCGGAGATGAGGTTATAAGCGGGTGTATCAACCTTTCGGGCGTTATCAAAATCAGTGTAACGAGTATGTTTGAAGAATCCACTGTATCAAAAATACTTGAAATGGTGGAGAACGCATCAAGCCGCAAGGCTCCTGTGGAGAACTTCATAACAAAATTTGCGAAATATTACACGCCGGCGGTTGTATTTTCTGCCATTGCGCTTGCGATAATACCGCCGCTTGCAATAGCTGACGCCACCTTCAGCACATGGATATACAGGGCGCTGCTGTTCCTTGTTGTATCCTGTCCGTGTGCTCTGGTAATTTCGATTCCTATGAGCTTTTTCAGCGGTATAGGTGCAGCCTCCGCAAGAGGCGTGCTTGTCAAGGGCGGCAACTATCTGCAGATATTATCTAAAGTCAATACTGTCATATTTGACAAAACAGGTACCCTTACAACAGGCAGATTCAAAGTGGACAAGATCTGCGGTGACAATCCCGATGAGCTGCTGGCGCTTGCAGCGGCCTGCGAGCAGTATTCAAACCATCCGATTGCCGTATCGGTCAGAGAGGCATACAGCGGGGAGATATATGCGGCAGATGATGTGCAGGAGATAGCCGGCAGAGGTATCAAAGCTGTTATTGACGGCAAAGAGGTATATGCGGGCAATGCCAAGCTTATGCGCGAGCTTGACATCGGCAATCTTCCTGATGTCACAGGAACCACGCTTGTTCATCTGGCATACCGTGACAGATATCTGGGATATATTTCGGTTACGGATACTATTAAAGAGGATACTGCGGAGGGACTCAAAGCCCTCAAGGATATAGGGGTTACAGACCTTGTAATGCTTACAGGCGACAACAGAGAAACCGCTGATAAGGTTGCGGAGCAGACAGGAATCACAGAGGTTCATGCCAATCTGCTTCCGGAGGACAAGGTGGCGATTGCTGAGCAGATTCTTGACAGAGGCAGAATCGCAGCCTTTGTCGGAGACGGAGTAAACGATGCTCCCGTACTTGCAAGAGTTGATGCGGGAATTGCCATGGGCGGTCTTGGCTCTGCGGCGGCTATGGAAGCTGCAGATGTGGTTATAATGGATGACAACCCCAAAAAGATTTCTCTGGCAATCAGGATAGGGCGCAAGACGGTAAGACTTGCCAGGGAAAACATATGGTTTGCCCTTGTCATTAAGCTGCTGGTGCTTATCTTGGGCGCACTGGGCCTTGTAAATATGTGGGCTGCGGTATTCGCCGATGTGGGTGTTGCCGTAATAGCAATTGCAAATTCCATGAGAGCCCTCAGGGTTAAGTAAATTAAAATGCACAAACAAGCAAGCTGATTGCTGTAAAATACGGACAGGCAGTTCTCCGGCCGGCATATATTGCAGGCCGGCGGGCTGTCTGTTTTTTATGTTATTTGATAAAGAACTGGAAAAACGCGCGAAAATATAGTATAATACAACCAACTATGTTTAATATGTAAATTAAGAACCTGAGAGGTATGGAATATGAGCAAACTGATTTATGCAGCAGATGACGAGCTTAATATACGTCAGCTGATACAGTCTTTCCTCGAAGAGGAGGGCTACGAGGTTGAAACCTTTGAAACCGGAGACGCGCTTTTGGAGAAATTCAAACAAAAACCAAGCGATCTGGTAATACTTGATGTTATGATGCCGGGAACAGACGGACTTTCCATATGCAACACAATAAGGAAATTCTCATCGGTTCCGATACTGATACTGACGGCAAGAGATACGACAGCCGACTATGTTACAGGTATTACATTAGGCTGTGATGACTATTTCACCAAGCCGTTCTCACCTGTAATGCTTACGATGAGAGTAAAGGCAATGTTCAGGAGAGTGGAGCTTGACAAGGCAATTCCGTATGACGAAAAACTGGAATACGGAGACATAGAGATAATGCCAAAGCAAAAGGTCGCCAAATGCAAAGGCGCAGACCTCAAACTGACAATAACCGAGCTGAATGTGCTGCAGTATCTTATGGAGAAAAACGGCAATGCAGTATCAAGAGATGAGCTGCTCGAAAAAATCTGGGGCTATACCAGTGAAGTTGAAACCAGAGTTACAGACGACAACATCAAACGAATCCGCAAAAAAATGAACCAGCAGGGAAGCAACGTGGAAATCGTTACGGTATGGGGCTACGGCTTCAAGCTGGCAATAAAGGAATAGACAATGAAAAGCCTGAGAAAACGACTGCTGGGACTGCCTGTAGTTATAGTTGTTATAGTTTCTGTTGCGGTAATGCTGCTGTTCAATATAGTTGTAAGCGGATATGTTAACAATCAGGTTGAGCAGAGCATGAACAGCTTCAGAGAATACCATGTGGCTATAGACAATCTTCAGGAAAAAATAGACAAAATTCAGAACCAGAGCGACAAAAACGAAAGCGACCTGTCAAAATCGGAGACCGAAATGAATCTGCTGACCGAGAGCTTTAACAGCAGCAACAATTCGGTTACAACCCAGATGGTGGTGCTTGACGATCCGGAGTATATCAGCGATTATGCCACCGACATAGAAAAAAAGCTTATCAGCTACTACAACGAAAACAGTGAGGAAATCGCCAGAGAGGTTATAGTCGAGGCCAAAATCGACAAAGAAACCTACTGCCTCAGCACTGCAAAATTCAGAGTGTACGGCGAAGAAAAAAGCAATGTTCTGATATATACCAACATATCATCTATAAACGGGATGATAAATTCACTCAACAGACTGCTGATAATAGTGGTTGCCGCCGTAGGCCTTATAGGCATACTGATAGGCTTTGGCATGACCAAAAGCATCAGCGCGTCGCTTTACGGACTCAGAGAATTCATACACGGACTCAGGACCGAGGACGGCGACAGAAGCAAGGATCATATATATTACAAAGAGTTTATGGAGATGGCAAATTTTATGGAAGATCTGTCGGATGAACTGATGGCCTCCCAGAAGCTCCAGAAGCTCATATTCCAGAACGCCTCCCACGAGCTTAGAACTCCGCTTATGTCGATACAGGGATATGCCGAGGGAATTGCCACCAATGTACTCAAAAACCATCAGAGCGCGGCGCAGGTAATAATCACCGAAAGCAAAAAAATGTCCGAGCTTGTCGATGAAATGCTGTATATATCCAGAATGGACGAGAACCCTATCAAAGAAGAGGATATGACGGTTATAGATCTCAGACAGGTTATCGAATACTGCAGAGAGGAAGTCTGCGTCATAGGCGACAAAAAAGGCGTCGTTATAATTGAGAGTCTTGACGGAGGCAACTATTTTGTCAAGGCTGACGAAAGACAGATAACCAAAGCCATCTCGAATGTGATGTCAAACGGCATCAGATACGCCGAAAACAAACTGGCCATTACAGCCTCGGTGGGAGATGAGATTACAATATCGATTGCAGATGACGGCAAGGGTATCAGCGAGAACGATCTGCCGCACATATTCGACAGATTCTACAAAGGTGAGGGCGGCAATTTCGGAATAGGGCTTGCCATTACCAAAGACATCATCGAAAGACACGGCGGCAGCATTACCGCAGAGAATATGGAGCAGGGAGCCAGATTTACAATTACGCTTCCGGCGGTTCATATTGAAACTGACGATGACGAGCTTTTATCAAACGGCGTTGCCGCACCGGATGTTTCAATAAGTGAAATAATCGAAAACATACCCGACGAGGACAAACAGCTTTGAAGGGACAGAGCGCAGGGTGTTTACTTTGTGCGCATTTGTTGATATAATAGTTTAATTAACTGGTTGAAGGGAGATTAAAGAATGTCAGAAGAAATCTTACTAACCCAGGAGGGGTTTGACAAAATAGTTGCGGAGCACGACCATCTCGTTGCGGTTGGCCGTAAGGAAGTTGCAGAGAAGCTCAAGGAAGCCATATCATACGGAGATCTTTCGGAGAACTCCGAGTATGACGCAGCCAAAAACGAACAGGCGGAGCTTGAGATCAAGATACTTCAGCTTGAAGACAAAATCAGAAAAGCCAAGATCATAGACGGCAGCGAGGCTGCGGACGATCAGGTCAGCATAGGACAGAACGTTAAAATCAAAGACATGGCAGACGGCGATATTATGGAATTCAAAATCGTCGGAGTTTCGGAGGCGGATCCTGTAGAGGGCAAAATCTCAAACGATTCCCCTGTGGGTGCGGCGCTTCTTGGCAAAAAAGCGGGAGATCTGGTAGAAGTGCAGACCCCTGACGGTATCAGAGAATACACGATTGTAGATATATTCAAATAAAACAACAGACAGAGAAGCCTGCGGTATGCGGCTTCTCTTGTGACCATATCAAAGGAGTTGGACAAATGGACAGTATTAGACTCAGAGATCTGTTTAGAAACACATCAGAATACGAAAACAAAGAGATTGTTGTGTACGGCTGGATCAGAAACAACAGAAATTCAAACAAATTCGGATTTATAGAGCTGAATGACGGTACGTTTTTTAAGTCCGTACAGGTGGTGTACGAAGAAGAATTTATTTCTAATTTCGAGGAGATTTCCAAAGCCTATGTTGCAACGGCTCTCAAAGTGACAGGTACGCTTGTGCCTACACCGAATGCAAAACAGCCGTTTGAAATCAAAGCGACGGAGATTGAGATAGAGGGGACGTCAACACCCGACTATCCGCTTCAGCCCAAAAAACACAGCATGGAGTTTCTCAGAGAGATAGCTCATTTAAGACCGAGAAGCAATACGTTTTCTGCCGTGTTCAGAGTAAGATCTCTTACAGCCTATGCGCTTCATCAGTTCTTTCAGGAGAGAGATTTCGTGTACGCCCACACCCCTATAATCACAGCTTCGGACTGCGAGGGCGCAGGCGAGATGTTTCAGGTTACAACCATGGATCTTAACAATATTCCGAAGAACGGTGACGGCACTGTGGATTTCAGCGGAGACTTCTTTGCAAAGCCCGCAAACCTTACGGTAAGCGGACAGCTTGAAGGCGAGGCCATGGCCATGGCATTCAGAAACATATACACCTTCGGACCTACCTTCAGAGCCGAAAACTCAAACACCGCAAGACACGCGTCAGAGTTCTGGATGATAGAGCCGGAGATAGCATTTGCGGACCTTGAGGACATCATGGTGCTGGCAGAGGACATGATTAAATACGTTATCGGCTATGTCCTTCAGAATGCTCCTGAGGAAATGGAGTTTTTCAACCGTTTCATAGATAAGGGACTTCTTGACAGACTTGACAACATCGTTAATTCCGACTTCGCAAGAATAACCTATACCGAAGCGGTGGACATCCTCAAAAAATCGGACAAAAAATTCCAGTACCCTGTTGAGTGGGGCATCGACCTGCAGACAGAGCACGAAAGATACATTACCGAAGAGGTATTCAAAAAACCTGTATTCGTAACTGACTATCCAAAGGAAATCAAAGCCTTCTATATGAGGCTCAATGATGATAACAGGACAGTTGCGGCGGTTGACCTTCTGGTTCCGGGCGTCGGTGAGATTATCGGCGGCAGCCAGAGAGAAGAAAGATACGACGAGCTTGTGGCAAGAATCGAAGCGAACGGTATGACAAGAGAGGATTACTGGTGGTATCTTGACCTCAGGAAATACGGCGGAGTCAAGCACGCGGGCTATGGTCTGGGATTTGAAAGAATTATTATGTATATTACGGGAATGAGCAATATCAGAGATGTGCTGCCGTTCCCAAGAACGCCAAAATCAGCGGAATTCTAATTGTTTGGGAGATTAATTATGAAAAAAAGGATTTGTCTGGCATTGGGAACACTGGTTATAGCGATGAGCATATTTTCGCCTATGCTTGCATGGGCGGAGCCGGAAACCGAAAATCCGGGAGAAACCACAGAGCCTTCCACAGAGGAGCCTGTTACTCCGGAGACTCCGAGCAAGCCCGATACACAGACCGAAAAACCGGACAGCAGCAATAAGAATAACAGTCAGAACAGCAGCAGCAAAAATAACAGCAGCTCGAATAACAGCAGCAGTCAGAACAGCAGCGACAGCAGCAATACGCAGCAGCAGAATACAGTTCAGCAGGAGGCTGCGGAGCCTGAGCAGCAGAGCAGTATCGACAAAGGCGTGGCTTCGATCATATTCACTCACGATATGCATTCTCATCTCGACTCCGAAACTGTAGTCAAAAACGGCAAAAACACCTCGCAGGGAGGGTTTGCGAGAATGGCGACTGCATTTAAGGAGATCTCGCCTGACTATCAGAACGACAGCTTCATACTTGACGGCGGAGATTTTTCCATGGGAACCGCATACCAGACAATATTTGAGGGCTATGCCGCAGAGCTGAGAATGATGGCTTATCTGGGATACGATGCGTTCACCCTCGGAAATCACGAGTTTGACTACAGATCCAAAGGACTTGCCAATATGCTCGAAAACGCAGTTTCAAAAAACGAGGCAGGAGACAAACTGGAGCTTCCGAAGCTTGTTATAGGCAATATTGACTGGGATAAGACTCTGGCGGAGAAGGAGCTTGCAGAGGACGGGGCAAATCTGCAGCAGGCATTCAAGACATACGGCGCAGAGGAGAGCTATACCGTAATCGAAAAAAACGATGTCAGAATTGCGGTATTTGGGATATTCGGCCAAGAGGCCGATGAATATGCGCCCGAAAGCGGCACATATTTTACGGATCAGATTGATACAGCCCAAAAAATAGTCAGAAACATCAAAGCAAACGAAAAAGACATAGATCTGATAGTGTGTCTGTCCCACAGCGGTACCAAAGAGGACAGCAGTGAATCAGAGGACGAGCAGCTTGCAGAGGCAGTTCCGGATATAGACCTTATCATCAGCGGACATACACACACAGAACTCAAACAGCCGATTAAAGTCGGAGATACAGTAATCGCATCGTGCGGTGAATATACTCACAATATAGGGTATGTGACATTCAAAAAAAACGCATCGGGCAGGTATACTCTCGACACCTACAGACTCATACCTCTTGACAGCAGTGTTACAGAGGATGCGGCTACCCTGAGCGAGCTTGCATATTTCAGAAGCATAGCGGACAGCAGATATTTTTCAAGGTTCGGATATTCGCTTGATACCGTACTTGCAAGAAGCAAGGTGGTATTTACGGATATAGACAGCTTCGGCAAGGAGCAGGGAGAGGACACTCTGGGCAATCTGCTTGCGGACTCATATATACACGCAGTCAAAGAGGCAGAAGGCAAGGATTATGAGGAAGTGGACGTGGCGGTGGTTCCGTCCGGAATCGTCAGAGCCTCGCTTCCGCTTGGCGATATAACAGTGGCGGATGCATTCAACGTGCTTTCGCTCGGTACGGGTGCAGACGGCACTCCGGGTTATCCGCTGGTAAGTATGTACCTTACAGGCAAAGAACTCAAAGCCCTTGCGGAGGTTGACGCTACAGTGTCGGATATGATGCCCGAGGCAAGGCTTTACATAAGCGGGATGTCCTATACAATCAACAGCAGCCGCCTCATATTAAACCGCGCGGTTGACATCAGAAAAGGTGTGGGAGATGACGCGCAGGCACTTGAAAACAAAAAACTTTACAGGGTTGTTTCAGACCTTTATTCCTGTCAGATGCTTGCAAGTGTGAAAGACAAATCCTACGGACTTCTGTCGATTGTTCCAAAAGACAGCGAAGGCAATATGGTTCTGAATTATGAGGATTACATACTCAAAACAGGCAAGCAGGAGCTGAAGGCATGGTATGCCGTTGCAGGCTATCTTGACTCGATGGGAACAGTATCCTCAGAATACAAGCAGACCGAGGGACGCAAGGTGCTTACAGACAGCAAAAATCTCGGGGAGCTTCTCAAGCAGCCGAACAAGGTGGGCTGGCTTGCAAGGCTTGTGGTGCTGGTGCCGGTTATAATAATACTGCTTATCATTGCGGCGATAGTCATAAAACGGCGCAGGCGTGATGCAAATATGATGTTCAGCGTAAGCGACAGACAGAAAAAAGCAATATTTGCTCCGGCCAAAAAACAAAAAAATATTTTCTCCGGAAAAAACAGGAGATGGTTCAAATAATACATTACAGATCAGACAGGAAAGAGGTGTAATTATGCATTGGTCAGATGAAATCGCTCAGCGAATCATTAAAAAAAGACCTGACAAAGAGGAATATGTATGCGCTGCAGGCATCAGCCCGTCAGGTTCAATTCATATAGGAAATTTCAGAGATATAGCTACGGCATATTTTGTATGCAAGGCGCTTAGGAGAGCAGGCAAAAAAGCAAGACTTCTTTTTTCATGGGATGAGCTTGACAGGCTCAGAAAAGTGCCTGTAAATGTTGCCAAGGTTAACAGCGATATGGAAAAATACATCGGATTTCCGTATGTGGATGTTCCGAATCCGTTTGAGCCTGGCAACGGCACATATGCTTCATACTTTGAAGACGAGTTTCTTGAATCAATCAAAGATTTCCATATAGATATGGACTTCAAATATCAGGCGCAGATGTACCGTTCGGGCAAATATACGGAATATATTCTGCTTGCAATGGAAAAAAGAAAAGAAATATTCGATATCCTTGACAGCTTCAGAACTCAGGATGCGGAGGAGGGTGAGAGAGACAGATACTACCCTGCAAGCATATACTGTCCTGAATGCGGCAAGGACACTACCACAATAGTTAAATACGATGACGAAACCAAAATCGCAGAATACGAATGTGCCTGCGGACACAAGGGTACGTTTGATTTCAAAACAGACTACAACTGCAAGCTGGCATGGAAAATAGACTGGGCGATGAGATGGGTATACGAAGGCGTTGATTTTGAGCCGGGCGGCAAGGATCATGCAAGTCCGGGCGGCAGCTACGACACCAGCAAAGTTATATGCAAAAAGATTTTCAACAGTGACGCACCGGAATTTCAGGGCTATGAATTTATCGGCATCAAAGGCGTTGCAGGCAAGATGTCAGGCTCATCGGGTCTTAATATGACACCGGCCACACTGCTTCAGTTCTATCAGCCTGAGGTGATACTGTGGCTGTATTCAAGATGCGAGCCTACCAAGGCATTTGACTTCTGCTTCGATGACGGCATACTTCGCCAGTATTTTGAATTTGACAAGCAGTACAACGAATACAAAAACGGCACAGCCAACGAATTTATGCAGGTTGTAATGGAAAACTGCCTGCATGAGGGAAGCGACATCAAAACAGTTCCGATGTCACTTCTGGCACAGCTTGGCTCAATAGTTGACTTCAACGTGCCTATGATGGAAACGGTATTTGAGAAGATAAACCAGCCTTACAAATATGAGGACTTCAAACAAAGACTTGATCTTGCCAAGGCATGGCTTGAAATATGCGCACCCGATCAGGCAAACAAACTGAGAACCACCAGAGACTGGGAGCTTTATGAATCCCTTGACGACGATCAGAAAAAAGAAATCGAGCTGCTGCTGACATTCCTCAGAGATAAGGAATACGACCTTGACACTCTTAATACAGAGCTTTATGCCATACCTAAGCACGTCTACGGCGAAGATGCCCCGAATCTCAAAAAACTTCAGGGAGCATTTTTCAAGAACGTATACAAGCTCCTTATAGCCAAGGACAGAGGTCCGAGACTGTACCTGTTCCTGTATGCCATAGACAAGGCAAGGTACCTGCATCTGCTTGACTTCTCGACTCCTAAGACAGAGGAGGAGCTGCATCCTCAGACAGCAGAGGAGCCGGCAGAGCCTGAAAGAAAAATACAGATAGAATACGGCGACCCCGATCCTGTGGAGCCGGTCAAAGAGCAGATTACCATTGACGACTTTGCCACTATGGATTTCAGAGTATGCAAGGTTCTCAAATGTCAGGAAATCAGGAAATCCCACAGCTGCTACAAGCTTACGCTGTTTGACGGCATCAAAGAGAGAGTGATTGTTTCAAGCCTCAAACAGTATTATCTCCCTGAGGATTTAATCGGCAGGAAAATTATCGTTGTAGCCAATCTGGAGCCTGTAAGAATCACAGGAGTTCAGAGCAACGGTATGCTGCTTGCGGCAACCAACAATGCCTGCGGCTGTCAGGTTATATTCGTTGATGATATAGTTCCGGAGGGAACACAGATTAAATAACAGAAGATCCCGCACAGATATAAAGTGCGGGTCTTTTTGAACATTTCCGTTACGGAGGACAGTATGAGACTTAACAAATACATAGCTCACGCAGGAGTTGCAAGCAGAAGAAAAGCAGACACCCTTATAGCAGGCGGCAATGTCAGAGTCAACGGCATCACAGTCAGAGAAATGGGCTATGATGTGCTGCCCGATGACAGGGTGGAGGTAAACGGAATATCCGTAAGCCCCGACACCAAAACAGTCTGCGTTGCCCTCAACAAGCCTATGGGATATATTACATCCGCATCAGACGACAGAGGTCGCAAAACAGTCATGGAGCTGGTGACGGATATAGATGCGAGGCTGTTTCCCGTCGGCAGGCTTGACTACAACACGACAGGCCTTCTGCTTATGACAAACGACGGAGATCTGGCCTACAGACTGACTCACCCCAAACATGAGATCACCAAAAAATACAGGGCGAGAGTGGCGGGAGTGCTTTCGCCTGAGCGTATAGCCAGACTCAAAAAAGGCGTTGACATCGGAGGCTTTGTAACATCTCCGGCCAGGGTCAGCGTCATAAAACAGACGGCACATTCGGCTATAGTTGAAATCGAAATTCACGAGGGCAAAAACCGTCAGGTGAGAAAAATGTTCGCAGCGGTAGGCAATCATGTTCAGGAGCTTGAGCGTATAGCCATAGGCGACATCAGGCTGGGCAGGACCAAAGAGGGCCACTACAGGAAACTGACAGGGGAGGAAATAGAATACCTCAAAAACTGCTAGGGCAACTGGTCGAGCAGAGAACAGCCGGATCAAAGGATATTTACAGACAGTCAAAGGGAGAAAAATCTGAAGACAGAGAGATACTGAAAAGAAGCAGAACCCTTAGAGAATACAGCAGGTTCATATGGCTTGTGAAGAAATATCCTGATAAACATATGAGCCTTGAGAAAGCAGTGGAGGCTGCGATCAGGCGGATTCTCAGCCTGCAAAGTGAAGAATATTTAAGAGGCAAGCCGCTGCAGGTTTGCCTCTTTGAGTCAGTACCGCTATTCGGAAAGCGCTTTCCTGAAATCGTCAGGCAGGGTGTTTTCTGAGTATGATATGGTGTATACATAGGTTTTTGCAGAGCCCTTGAATTTCAGATCCAGCTCAAGCTGGTAAAACGTCTGGGCGCTAAAATCCGAAATGCTTGTATTTTTGTACGCTTCAAGTATGTCGCTTAGCGTTTTGCCTTTCAGTATGCCCGTCACATCTGTGGTGCTGCCGTCGGAATCGCTGTAAACCGATGCGTTTTTTACGGTATATTCCGATGGATCAATCTTTGAATAATATCCGTGTTTTTTAAGCCAGCTTATTGTGTTTTTGTCACTGCCCAGAACAGGGATTGTGCTGTAGTCGCCGGCATAGTACCCGTACTTGTCGGGGGCGGACTGAGAAATATTTATTTCGCCGATGGAGATGTTTGACAAAAGCTCCTCCTCAAAGGTTCTGGCTCTGAAGTCTTTTTCCATGGCTTCAACAAGTTCCTCTGTCTGCGCAGGATTTATTGCTATCCAGTTGTTTTTTTCCGATGCCTCCTCTGATATGTTTGAGCACAGTGCTAATGACACCTTGCTCAGATCCTTTAACATATCGCTGTTATACAATGAGGATATGTCTTTGTATTCGGCAGATTCATAGATTGCTTTGAGAGCTTCGCTGTTCATTATGAAGTCATCAGATAAATCATAGCATCTTTTGACTGTATGACCGTTTTTAAGCCTGTAGCTGCAGTCTGATGACGTGTTGCCGAGGGTGTAGTCGAGAACACCTGAAATTACCGCAGACGGTTTTTGTGAAAGCAGTTCCTTGTGTAGAGCTATGACGTTTTCAATGTTTTCCTTTGAGGTAAATTCAGCGGGCTGATTGTTGTATGCGCCATGTATGAGTCTGTTGCCGCTTCCTGCCAATATATCGGTTGATGCCGATCTGATATTATCCTCTGCAGGAATCCTGTTTTCATAGCCTGTGACATCAAATGCAAATACGCTTATAAATACGGCGATTGTCACTATGTATATACCAAGAGCCCTGAATGTGCTTCTGTTAAAAACTCTTGTTGTTTTGAGTGCGAGCATACGGCTCAGTATATAGAAGATAACTGTTCCTGAGATAAACCATATGAAAAATCTGTTTTCCTCTCCCGCAAACAGACCTATTATGGTTGAAGCAAAAAACGTTATCAGTCCGCATACCACGGGTATCATAAATTTGAACACAAGAGGCTCTGTGGCGTTTTCGAGTTTTCTTTGTCTGTAAAGAAAATATCCTGCGGCGGCAATGGCGGCCGATACGAGAATATATACGATTACAGGCACTATATTTACACTGTCCGAATTTGGAAATTCTCCGGTTCTCATAGATGTTATGCCAAGTATGGGTGAAGACAGCTTGATCACATGGAGCATTGACGATGAGGTCGAAAATCCGTAGAGAAAAAGCTGTGCATATTCACATATAAACGCAAGCAGGGCAGGTACCAGAGCATTAAGCCCGAAAGCGCCTATTACGTGCATTACGGAGGTTCCGCAGAGCATACCCGCAAACACCGATACCACATATACAAACAGCATGATCAGCAGAAGCAGCAGCGCCGTAACAAGAACGCTTTTGGCTGTAAACATATCCCTGCCTTTCAGAGCGTCGGCAGCCGCGCTGTAGTACATATTGGCATCATAATATACAGGCTTTGCAATCAGCATAAGTATTATGGCGTTTACTATGACCGGTACGGCTGCAAGCAGATAACCCGAAAGCAGATGTCCCGCATAAAGCTGCCCTCTTGTTACCGGCAGGCTGTGGCATACGGCTGTGGCGTTTACAAGGTGCATATATCTGAAAACCACAACGGCCGCAAGAACTGCAAATATGCAGACAGCGCCTGTCATAAACATATTTGACATATCCATAGTCGCTTTTATATATTCCGATACAGAAGCGGGATTTGAGTAATTTATAATTATTACCGAGGTTGTGGCGAGAAAAAGCACCAGAAATTCAGCAAGCGATAAAACCCAGAATCTTCGGAAGTCGTTGAACATTACTGTTCTGACCGGCTTAGAGCAGGATGCTGCTGTATTCATTTTTTTCACCTCCCAGTTCATAAATAAATATTTCTTCAAGTGTAAGAGGAAGCATATCAAGTATCAGAGGGTTGTACGGAGAAAGCGCTTCTTCTATCTCCTCCGCGCTGTTTCTGACAATCAGCATATCAACGCTGCCGGTTGTGGTGCGGCTCAGGATGTTAAGAGTCCTGTAAGGGTCGCTCTGAGGGGCTGCAAACGCTGCCTGTACCTTGTGTATGTTTGACTTGAGATCGTCAAGCTCTTTTTCGAGTACAAGCTCTCCTGCAGAGAGTATTCCCACAGTATCGCAGATTCCCTCGATTTCCTTGAGATTGTGGGATGATATTATGACCGTCAGCTCTCTTTCGGCGACATCGTTTACTATGATGTCCCATACGGTTCTTCTTACGATTGGATCAAGCCCGTCAACAGGCTCGTCGAGAACAAGCACATCGGGCATTGCCGATATGGCCAGTGTGAATGCCGCCTGTTTTTGCATACCCTTTGAAAACCTTATTATCTTCTTGCCGCGGTCAAGGCCGAAAGCGTTTACAAGAGCATCAAATCTGCTGTCGTTCCATTTCGGATACATGCCTGCATACAGCCTGCGCATATCTTTGAGATTGTAGTTTCCGAAGAAAAACAGATCGTCAGGCACGAAGCATATGCGCTGCTTTGCGGAAGTATTCTCGTAAACCGGTCTGCCGTCCAAAGTGATACTGCCCGAATCAGGCCGTATAATTCCCGTAATGTGCTTTAATATTGTGGTTTTGCCGCTGCCGTTGGTACCGACAAGACCGTATATAGAACCCCTTCTGATGCACATCGATACGGCTTTGAGCGCATGAACGTTTTCAAAATGCTTATCCGCCTTTGAAACTTTAATCAAGATGCTCACCCCTTTCTTTTACAATTTCGCCTACAGCCTTGAGAATATCCTCGTCTGTAAGACCTATATAGTGGAGCTCTTCGATATAGAATCTGATATGCTCCATGATGTTTTTGTATTTCTGCATATCAAGCACATTGGTGTCGATTTCGGACACAAACGTGCCAAGCCCCGCGGAAGTATAGATATACCCCTGACGTTCCAGTTCTTTGTAGGCCTTCTGGACGGTGTTGGGATTTATCAGCAGGAGCTTTGACAGCTCGCGCACAGAGGGAAGCTTGCTCTGAGGCGGCAGTACATTTCGCATAATAAGCTCTTTGATATTGTCTATTACCTGTTCGTAAATGGATTTGCGGCTCTTTGAATCTATCTGGAACATTTCAGCCTCCTTTCTATGTTTGTGTTTTGAGTGTACTATAACAAGCAGTACACTGTCAATAGAAAATAAAAAATTTCTTCGAATTTCTGAAAAACTTTTATTTTTGTGCAACATTTCTGTCGTTTTTTGCACTATATATATAGAGCTTTTCAGGAAAGGAATTAATAACGATGAAAAAAAGAGAAATGCCTTTGATTCTGCCGTTTGTAATTGCACTGGCGGCGGCAGCGGCGGTGTATGAGCTTCAGAAGGTAATCGGGACAGCCATGTTTCCCGTATTTGACGGAGGGAAAACCAGCGACTGGAGCAACAGCACCTACATACTGATGGATATTGCAATGATTATACTGTTTATTCCGTCTTACAAACTTCTGTTCAGGCCGCAGAGAGGCAGCGAAAGGATAAAACCCGGGGATGCCGGCGCGGCAGGACTTTTGTGCATAGCAGCGGGAGCCGTTATAACATCTGTTTCGATAGGGCTTGCAATCAAGGTTGCGGCAATATGCGGAGCGTTTCCTGTCTACGACAATGTTGAGATAATACTGAAAGACGGGAATCCGGTGCTGTCGGTGCTTTCGATAGTGATATGCGCGCCTCTTATGGAAGAGCTTGTATTCAGAGGTCTTGTGTTCAAAAGCTTCAGAAGCATAAGCGGCTTCTGGTTTTCGGCGGTTTTGTCCTCTGCGGTATGGGCTGTGATACATCTCAATCTGGTTCAGGGCATAAGAGCTGTGGGCGTAGGTCTGTTTCTGGCTTTTGTGTACGAAGCCTATCAGAAACTGTGGGTGCCGGTGTTTGCGCATATGAGTATAAACGCTGTTGCGGCGGCTTCTGATTACAGCGGCGTGCTGAGAGGACTTCATATCGGAACCTTCCTGTATATAGTTATGACGGTGCTGCTGCTTGCGGCGCTTTATCCGATATGCGGATATATATCAAAAAACAGAAAACCGCAGTGAATTTTAGGTGCCTATGGAATTGCCATAGGCACTGTTTTGTAGTATAATCTAAAGTAATATTCAGAATTCAGACAGACCACAGAATTATTATACAGACAGCAGGACGGAGGGAAACGATGTATTGTAGAAATTGCGGCAAGGAGCTTCTTGAGAATGATAATTTCTGCCCTGTATGCGGGACAAAAGTTGAAAAACCGGCACAGCAGCCGAAGACCGGAGAAATAGTCTTTGACCCGGACACTGTGCCTCAGACAGACAAAAGCTTTGATTTCAAGTGGGATCTTGAGGATTTCCACAGACAGCAGCGAAGGACGGAAGACGCTGCAAGCTTTGACTGGGGAGATCTTCTCGGAGTCAAAAAAGGAAAAAATACAGGCGACAGAATTTCAGAGGCCTCACGTCTGCCGGTACATGGCTATGAGCCTGTGAGCGATTTTGTTTTCAACCCTTCGGGAGATTCACAGCCTGCACAGCGCAAGCCTGCGGAGAAATTCGGCAGCAGAGAGGATGATTTTTATACTTTCAGCAAAAAAAACGCCGAGTTTCAGGAGCTTCTCAACAGGGAGCACGAGAGAGTCAAAAAAGCCAGGGATGAGAGAGCGCTCAGACTCGAAGCTCTTAACCTTGACGATATAAACAGGGAGATTGTGCTTGATGCGCAGCCTGAGGAGCAGGAGGTTTCCGAAGCAGAGGAGACAGGCCTTGCCGGAAGACGCAGGAAACGCAAAGACGCCGAAAAAACAGAATACATACCTGCAGCCCCCAAAACAGAAATCCCTCTCAAAGTGGATGAAGGCGACATTTCGGGACAGTGGCCGGAGGAGCCTGCAGGATCGGATGCGCAGCCTGAGGAGCAGGAGGCTTCCGGCGCAGATACAGTCCTTCAGACAGAGCAGCCTGCAAATCAGATAGAGGAGATGGCAAGGGCAAGAGAGCTTCTGTTTAACAGTGATAATCTGGAGCAGCAGCTTGAGGAGGACGCAGAGCAGACCAGGGCGCCCGAAAAGGTCAGAGTTGCCACACAGCAGATAAGCAGAGACCAGTTCGCCGAATTTCTCAAAAAAGCCGAGGAGCAGTTCGGAGTGGACGCTCTTGACAAAAAGATAGAAGAAGACTGCAAAAATGCAGAGGATATAACAGAAGAACTTCCTGATGCGGAGGAAACTGCTGCAGGACCTGCCGCGGAGCAGGCGGCTGAGAGGGAACCTGCAGAGGCAGCAGAACCGGAGCAGCCTGAGAAGCAGGAGGTTTTCGAGGCAGAGACAGAGCCTCAGACAGAGCAGCCGGCAGAGGAGCCGGAAGCAGAGCCGCTGCAGGATGCGGCGGCAGCAGAGGAGGAAGCTCCTAAGAAAAAACGCGGCCGCAGGGTCAGAGAGCAGACAGGAGAGTTTCATCTGGGAGATTTCAAGGATGACAACTTCTGGAGCAGCGAGCCTGACTTTACAGATGAATACGATGACGATGAGCCTGTTTCAAAAGGAGGCAGAGCCGCAACCGCTGTTATCGTAATACTTGCCGTAATACTTGCGTTTATGATTGCGCTTATGATTATAAGGTTTCAGTTCCCCGAATCCGCAGCGGCGCAGTTCATAGAGCCAAAAATCACGATAGTGGAAAACCGGATTAGAGGTATCTTTTCCTGAGTTTTAATTAAAAATATTTTTTAGGAGGGAAGATTTTGGAAAAAAAGAAGAGAGGATCAAAAGCCAGATGGATAGTTTTAGCGGTAATCGCAGCCCTGCTTCTGATATTTGCTTTAGTGGGATTTATTACAGACTTTCTCTGGTTCAGAGAGCTGGGGTACGTGAGCGTATTCCTTACCAAGCTTTTAACTCAGATAAAAATCGGAGTTCCGGTATTTATCGTAGTGGGATTTCTGGTATACATTTACCTGAAACTGCTCAAAAAGGGATATTACAAAAAAATCGAATCGCCGGATGCGCCTAATGAGAAGCTTGTGAATATCGTAAGCTGGGTGCTGGCAGGAATTTTTGCCTGCGTTGCAACCTATTTCTGCGTGTCAAACCTGTGGTACAAATGGCTGAACTTTGCAAACAGCACAGACTTTGATATTTCAGACCCATTGTATAATAACGATATCTCGCTTTATGTATTCAAACTGCCGTTTATCAAAGAGGTCAACGGCATCATCATAGCTTTGTCGGTAGCGTTTATAATAATCACCCTTATCTATTATGCAATGCTGCTGTCAATGAGAAAACCGGTTGTATTTGAAGAGACCGAAACAGACGACTTTGACGAGGAGCCGTCACAGCAGAGCTCAGGCTTTGCAGGCTTTGAGAATATGGGCGGCGGCCTTGGCGGTATGTTTGAGAAATTTGCGGAATCGATTAACGGCAGAGGCTTTGCAAACAGACCTGCAAGGAAGAAAAAACAGTTTGACAGCGACAACTTCAGCCAGCTTCTTCATATTGCATCAAAGCAGCTTATAGTTGTCGGCGTTATATTCTTCGTAATGCTGGCTGTGGACTTTTTCTTAAAGCAGTATGACCTGCTTTACAACCATACGGGAGCGGTATACGGAGCCGGCTACACAGATGTGACGGTTACTCTGTGGATGTACAGAGCCCTTGCAGTGCTTTCGCTTCTCGGCGCCATAGGCTTCATAATCGGCATAAGCAAAAAAAAGATCAGGACAATAGCCATAGTACCTGTGATTATGATAATCGTGGGGATTGTCGGAGCAGGCGGAGCAATGCTTGTTCAGAACTATGTTGTATCGCCTGACGAATTAAACAAAGAAAGCAAATACCTTGAGAGAAACATAGAATACACCCAGTACGCATACGGTGTTGACAACGTTACGACCAAGTCCTTTGCCGCAAGCAAAAATCTTGACAGCAGCGGCATCAACAACAATCAGGAGACAATAACAAACATAAGAATCAACGATTATTCGCCTGCAAACAAATTCTACAACCAGACACAGTCCATAAGACAGTACTACAGCTTCAATGATGTGTTTGTTGACAGATACTATATCAACGGTGAATATACGCAGACCTTCCTTGCTGCAAGAGAAATAGATGAATCTCAGATAAGCAATACATGGATGAATACTCATATCAAGTACACTCACGGCTACGGTGTTACATTATCAAGAGTTGACAAGGTAACGTCAAGCGGACAGCCTGATGTGCTTGTGGGAGATATTCCTCCTGAATCATCGGTTGAGGAGATAAAAATAGACAACCCGGCAATATACTTCGGACAGCTTACAAACAATTATGTGCTTGTGGGAACCGACGAAAAAGAGTTTGACTATCCTGACGGAGACTCAAACAAATACACCCGCTATTCGGGTACGGCCGGAATTAAAATGAACCTTGCCAACAGATGCCTGTTTGCAGTCAGAGAAAGGTCGCTCAAGCTGCTTGTCTCATCGAATATTACAAGCGACTCCAAGATTGTCATCAACAGAAACGTCACATCGAGAGTCAAAAAGATAATGCCTTATCTGACATATGACAAGAACCCGTATATGGTTACCGCAAACGGCAATCTGTACTGGATATATGACGCATATACGACAACCTCAAGCTATCCGTATTCGGAGCCTTACAGCGAGCAGAGCAGCACCAACTACATCCGAAACTCGGTAAAAGTGGTTATAGACGCATATAACGGCGACACCAGCTATTATGTGGTTGATGACAGCGACCCTATAGCAAAGACGCTGCAGAAGATATATCCTAAACTGTTCAGGAACTTTGATGAAATGGACGAGGCGGTCAGAGCACACGTCAGATATCCAAATACAATGTTTGATATACAGGCTACAATTTACGAAAGATATCATATGAACGATGTCAATGCCTTCTATCAGAACGAGGATATGTGGTCAATAGCAAATGAGATATACGGTCAGGAAGAGCAGGAAATGACTCCTAACTACTACATACTCAAGCTTCCGGGCGAAAAAGACGCGGAGTTTGTAAACTCCATACCGTATACCCCTAAAAACAAGAGAAATATGACATCTCTGCTGATAGCCAGAAACGACGGTGAGAACTACGGACAGCTTGTTCTTTACAAATTCCCTAAGAGCAAGGCCGTATACGGTCCGATGCAGATAGAGGCTCTGATAGACCAGAACCCTGAGATTTCCAAGGAGTTTTCACTCTGGAGCTCGGCGGGAACATCATACAGCAGAGGCAACCTGTTTGTAATCCCTATAGATGACTCGCTTCTGTATGTTGAGCCTGTATACCTTGAAGCAAACAAGGAGAGTATACCGGAGGTCAAGAGAGTAATTGTCGCTTTCAACGACCAGATAGCATACGAGCCGACACTGGCCGAGGCTCTGGAATCGCTGTTTGGAGAAACCGACATAAGCAGCGGACAAAGCAGCAGCACATCTGAGAATACGGATGACGGGACAATGTCACAGACAGAGCTTATCTCAGCTGCGGCACAGGCTTATGAAAATGCACAGTCCGCCATGAAAAACGGCGACTGGGAAGGATACGGCAGGTATCTTGATCAGCTTGAAAAATACCTGAATGAATTACAGAAATAACAGTGCGGGACATTCCGGAAAACACCGGAATGTCCGTTGCAATTTAATTTAATTTGATTGGAGAAACATATGCTGGATTTTAATTTTGATAAAATGCTTTTTAATATAGGGCCGGAGGAGCATTCGGCAAAAAAACTGAGAGCGATACTTAATGAACATCCGGAAGTTCAGTTTGTATCTCTGGTGGGAATAGACATAGGCGGACGCGGTACAGATGAAAAAATACCTGTCAGAGCCTTCCTCAAAGACATTGACAAGTTTCTTGCGGAGGGAGTGCAGACTGACGGCTCATCAGTTGTACTGCCCAAAATCGCAGACCTTAACAATGCCAAGGTTGATATAATTCCGGACACAAGTGTGAACTGGTATGTTGACTACAATTTTGACAATGTGCTGCAGAGCACGGGACTTCCTGTGGGAAGCCTGAGAATCCCTTCATATCTCCGTCACAACGATACATTTGAAGTGGGTTCAAGAGTAGTGCTTCGCGATGCGGTTGCGGATTTCAAAAAAGAACTGATGGAGCTGCTCAGGAACAATCCGTATGTTTTTGAATACATGGATTTAGACAGCGCCGATGAGATTGAGGAGCTGATAGTAACCTCGGCGACAGAGCTGGAATTCTGGGTCAAGACGCCGGACGAGCAGTCGGACAGAGAGCAGCTTACGACAGCGCAGGAGCTCAAAGAGCAGTACTGGAAACGGACTGTGGGGCCTGTTCGTACAGCCCTCGAAAGAGCCCTTAGTATTCTTGATTACTACGGACTTGAGATGGAGATGGGCCACAAGGAAGTGGGCGGCGTCAAAGCCAAAATGGGACACTCCGGACATTACGATCACATAATGGAGCAGCTTGAAATCGACTGGAAATATTCAGATGCGCTGCAGGCTGCAGACAACGAAAAACAGGTAAAATACATAGTAAGAGATATATTCAGACTGCATGGGCTTGATGTTACATTTATGGCAAAGCCTATGGAGGGCGTTGCAGGAAGCGGTGAGCATACGCATCTTGGCCTTGCTGCAAAACTCAAAGACGGCAGAGTTGTAAGTATGTTCTCCTCAAAGGACGGCAGAGATTTCCTGAATGTAATCGGCTACGGAGCGCTGATGGGCCTTCTTCACAACTATGAGGTTATAAATCCGTTCATAAGTGCGACAAACGATGCGTTTAACAGACTTAAACCGGGCTTTGAAGCGCCTGTCTGCACAGTAACCTCCATGGGTCACAGCGTTGAGGCACCGTCAAGAAACAGGACAGTGCTTGCAGGGCTTATCAGAGAGGCCGGCAATCCGCTTGCCACAAGATTTGAGCTTCGTTCTCCAAACCCAAACAGCAACACATACCTTGTCATAGCCGCATCATATATGGCAATGCTCGACGGTATCAGAGCTGCCGTAACCGCAGGTAAAACTCCTGCCGAGCTTGAAAAGTCAATATCCAAAAAGAAAGGCGAGGAGGACTTTTATCTCGAAACAGGCAGAGAATACAGAAGCGAAAAAGATGTATTTGCACACTATACTCCCGAAGAAAGAGACGATCTCTTCGGCAGACCTCCCGAAACAGTATGGGAGAATATCACTGCATTTGACAAATACCCGGAGAAGCTTGAAATATTCAAAAGCGGCGGGGTAATGACAGATATAGTGCTTGAATCATACAGGGAGGCTATAGTAAACCAGTGGGCTACCGAGCTTTACAACAGAATAATTCCAAATGCAATGGATACAGTAAGAAGATGCAAAAAACTTCACGACGAAAGTGCCACAGACTATGATATAGGTATGTGGGCGCAGATTTCGGCGCAGAGAGACAAGATAGCCAAAAACACCATGAATGAATTCTGCATTCTCAAAAAAATAAGTGATGCGCTTGACAGTGAGGACTATAATCTGGCGTCGCAGCTGCAGCTTCTGGCGCAGAGGGAAATCAGAAAACTGATAGATATGTATAGTTCATATAAAAGAAATCTATTATAACAGGAGATGAAAAAATGTTAGACATTAAAAGACTAAGAGAAGATTTTGACAATGTGAAAGCCGCAGTCGAGAGGAGAGGCAAGGGAGACTTCGGTATTGACAATGTTATGGTTTTTGATGAAAAAAGAAGAAGCATACTTGCAGAAGTTGAGCAGATGAAAAACCTGCAGAAAACAGAATCAAAAAAAATACCTCAGATGAAAAAAAACGGCGAGGACACAACAGCTCTTATGGAAGAAATGAAAGAGCTTTCAGATAAAATAAAGGTTCTTGATGAACAGGTGGCAGAAGCTGAAGCAGGCCTCAGAGACGCGCTTCTTAATGTACCTAACACACCTGACCCTACAGTACCAGACGGCAAAGACGATCAGGACAATGTTGAGCTGAGAAAATGGGGAGAGCCTACAAAATTTGACTTTGAGCCCAAGGCTCACTGGGATATAGGCGAGAACCTTGACATTCTCGACTTCGAAAGAGCAGCCAAGCTTTCAGGAACAAGATTTACGGTATACAAAGGCCTTGGCGCAAGACTTGAAAGATCGGTTATCAATTTTATGCTTAACCTGCATACGGAACAGCACGGATTTACAGAAATCCTGCCGCCGTTTATGGTAGGCAGAGCTGCCATGACAGGCACAGGCCAGCTTCCTAAATTTGAAGACGATATGTTCCATGTGCCGGCAAAGGATCACTTCCTTATTCCTACGGCAGAGGTTCCTGTGACAAACCTGAGAGCGGGAGAAATCCTAGACGGCGCTGAGCTTCCTGTATACTATACCGCATATACTCCTTGCTTCAGAAAAGAAGCAGGCTCGGCAGGCAGAGATACAAGAGGCCTGATAAGACAGCACCAGTTTAACAAGGTGGAGCTTGTTAAATTTGCAAATCCGGACAATTCCTATGAGGAGCTTGAAAGCCTGACCCATGCGGCTGAAGAGGTGCTTCAGATATTAGATATTCCTTACAGAGTTGTTAAGCTTTCGGCAGGAGATCTGGGTTTCAGCTCGGCTATGACATATGATATTGAAGTATGGATGCCAAGCTACGGCAGATATGTTGAAATATCCTCATGTTCAAACTTTGAGGACTATCAGGCAAGAAGAGCCAATATCAGATTCAGGAGAGAGCCTAAGGCCAAGGCTGAATTTGTGCATACCCTCAACGGTTCGGGGCTTGCAGTAGGCAGAACGGTTGCGGCCATACTTGAGAATTATCAGCAGGCAGACGGAAGCGTTAAGGTTCCTGAGGCGCTGGTAAAATATATGGGAACGGATGTAATTAAATAGCGTGAACAATGATGAAATACTCCCTGCAAATATATATAACAGGGGGTATTTTTGCAGTTTAGAGCAATAGGGAGTAAAAAACAAGTAATAAAAGATGAATTTTTACGCAAGTTTTTAGATATTGTATACAAAAACCTAAAAAAGATGTAAAACATACATTATATAGAAAAACTGTTGACTAATGCAAACAAACCTCGTATAATTATATGCAAGAATAAA
>CAVDMD010000006.1:0-28548 GCA_963609975.1 bacterium
AAGGAATAACCCTTGGACAGCAGAATACTATCTGAACTTTACAAAGCGTATGCGAGGGAAATCTACCTGTATCTTTATTCCCTGTGCAAAGACTCACATATGGCAGAGGATCTGATGCAGGAGAGCTTCTGCAAGGCAATACTTGCTCTAAGTCCGGAGCATACAAATATGAGGGCGTGGCTTTATACAGTTGCAAGAAACCTGTGCCTGAATGAGCTGAAAAAAAGAAGCAGAGAGGTCTGTGACGAAAATCTGCCGGATTTCAGCGGCTCTGTTTCGGATATTGCCGAGCTTCTGATTTCAGAGGAAAAGGCAAAGGCTGTATTCAAAGCTCTGTCAAGGCTTGAGCTTCGCAGACGCGAAATATTGCAGCTGCAGTATTTCAGCGGCTTCACTCTTAAATCGGCAGCAAAATTTATGGGTCTGTCCTACGACAATGCAAGAGTGCTGAGTCACAGAGCAAAAAAGGAACTGAAAAAATATCTGAAGGAGGAGGGCTATGAAATATAGCGAGCTTATACAGTTATATAAAAAGAATGAGCTGCCGGAGCAGCAGCAGAAACAGATAGAATACGATATTGAAAGGCAGGAGGCTATAGCAGAATACCTGTTTGAAAAAGATGAATAAACAGCTTTTGATTTAACAGATGATACCGGTTTTGAGGAAGCGGACTTCACCGAAAAAACAAACAGAAGCATAAACAGAAAATTTGTAAAGGCGGGAGTCATCTCCGCTGCCGCAGCGGTGGCTGTTATCCTGTTCATAGTCTTTGCACTGCCGAATATTGTTTCCTGCTTCTATTATAATCCTGCAAAGGAAGTGATTTCGCACGAAGATAATGTCGCTTCTGATACCTTCAATCAGATGAGCACTGACCTTAGTGTTTTCTCCGAGCTTACCATGCCGGGGTATTTCAGAGATCAGGTAAATGCCAAAAGTAACGGATACGGCAGCTATGATATAGAAATTCGGCAGTGGTTTGCACATAGCGGTACGAGTTTTAATAATGTATCGGGAAAACTGGTAAGAAACAGGCTGGTGCTATATGATACCAACATATTGAAAGCTCCCTCTCAGAATTGTTTTGCATGGGGAGCCCTTGAGGCAAACACAGACATATCTCTGCGAAAGCTTGATGCCGGCGAATATACAGATACTATCGATAGAGGAAGTCTTTTTGTAAAAAGAGATGAGTGCACACAAAACCTAAAAGAGTTTTGCTTAGATGGCAGGCAGTATCTCGGATATATCTCACTTGATAAACTTATGGATTATGATGATTTTACTGATTTCGTCTCTGAAAACGAGTTCTCCGATGTGTGGTGCGGCGTAGTAACTCCGTATGATACGGATTACGGCTGCAATGAATTTCTCCCCCGGATTGCTTATCCGTATCTCGGATTTATCTGCAGACCTTGTGTTGGCCGTGAGGATGCAGGTTTTGATAAATATCCGAATCTGTTTACAGGACTTGATAATGAGGAGGAGCTTGCTGATGAGGACTTTGCAAAGCAGCATTTTTTAAGCCTGCTTAAATATCTAAGGGATAACAGGAATGGCTTCTCCATTGTATCGCAGATTGCTTACGGCACATATTCCCTTGACCCTGCAATAGATTACATCGAGGAAAACGGTCTTAAAATTCACGGGTTTACAATTGTCGCAACCAAAGACGAGCTTCTGAAAATAAATGATATGGAAGAAGTCTATGCTATAGAAACTTCAGAAATGCGGTAGCGGACCTTTTGAAAAAACGGAGCAGACCTGTTCTACTCCGTTTTGCTGTATTTATCCAAAAATTCTTCAATAGCTCTCCTGCATCCGGCAGTATCCGTCAGATAGCTCATACCATGATAAGCCTCCGGCACCGTCACCAGATATTTCTCGGCTCTGCAGGCTCTGTAATTCTCATATGTAAACCTTATCGGCACAAATGTGTCTGCCTCACCGTGAACAAACAGTATCGGCAGTCTGTTTACCTTCATCGCATCAAGAGTGGAATACTCTCTGAAATCAAAGCCTATGCAGATTCTTGCCCACAGGTTCACGCTGTCAAGCAGCGGTCTTGCAGGCACCTTTGCTCTTTTTAGCACCTCACAGAATTCTTCCCATGGAGATGTAAATCCGCAGTCTGCAATTATGCCTTTCACATTGGGCGGCAGTTCAAGTCCCGACGCCATCAGCACAGTCGTGGTTCCCATCGAAAGTCCGTCAAGAAATATCGACTGTTCCGGAGGTATTCTTGAGGCAATATACCTCGCCCATTGCTGACAGTCATACCGTTCTCTCGTGCCGAAGTATATATATCTGCCCTCGCTGTCGCCATGCGCTCTCTGATTTACTGCCAGCAGGGAATAGCCCATGCTGTAATAGTATTCATATACGCAGCCGAAATCAAGGCTGTAAAGTGAGCCGTATCCATGAACTAAAATTATAGTGCCTTTTGGCGCAGGGTGTTCAATATAGTATGCTGTGAGCCTCAGCCCGTCATACGAGAGCATTGATATTTCATCCGGTTTCTTTGATTTGAACCACGCAATCCCCGAAAGCACCTGCTGCTCATATTTCTTGAGAGCGGGATAGGCTTCTGCAGGGTGAGCTTCATCAGGCTGTTTTTTTCTGGCGCAGGCATATCTGAACAGAAAATATGCAGCAGCCCAGTATGCCGCAAACAGTATTATCAGTATGCCGAAAATCCATTCCATAAGCTGCTCATCTCCTTTTGAGTGTCCGCAGGTAATTCTTTGTTTTATCATCAATCTGCCTGCTCTCTATTGTCTTTTGGATTGATTTGTTGTGTGTCCACCTGTCAAGTCTGCTCTCAAGCAGATACGGCAGCGCCGCATCATACTGCCATACAAGCGCCATGCTGAAATACCACGCTATTGCCATATTCACATAGTATTCCTCAGACCTTGTATCTGCCACAAGGGAAAGCATCTGTTCATCAAAATCATTTTTGAGATAGCCCATAAGAGTGACTATCGCAAATCGTACAGTATAGGTTTCGGAAGATTTAATCCATTTTTCTATTTTTGCATATACCTCAGCCCTGTGCTTTTCAAATACCTTAGGCAAAAAACCGTCGCAGGTCGCCCAGTTGTCGATATACGGCAAAAACCTCTCAACCTCAGCCATACAGCAGTCATAATCTTTCATCTCACAAATCAGAAAAGCATGAAGATTGTTCTCCTCATAAAACCTGTGCGGAAGACTGCTCATAAAACTCTCTGCTTCTGCTGTGCCTGCAAGCTCTTTTGCCAGCTTTCGCAGCAATGGAGTCCTGACCCCTATAATTTTTTCTTTTGGAATGTCGGGTATGAGGCGGCTGTGAAAATCTCTGTAGCCCGCATCCTGCAGTTCAAATAATCTGTCCGTAATCATAATAGTTCCTTTAGCTTCTTCATTATTCTGCGTTTCGGCAATTATAACCAACTCTCCGTTAATTCAAATGAAATAGCAATGAATAAGACAGGCGGCCAAAAGACCGCCATCATTGTTCAGGTTGTTTATCTGACCATGCAGGTATGCCCACCTGCTCCTGGCATTATCCTGCTGCAGGTACAAAACAGCGGGGCATATGTTCCCCGCCGCCTGTCTATCTCCTGCGTTTGCCTCCTCCGGCAACTTTCATCCTGTTTATTTCCTTGGCAAGCTCTATTCTTGCTTTTTCGATATTAGCAGGATCCTCATACTCAGCCCTGTGTTTTATCCAGTCCTCAACAGTGGCTTTTTTGCTCAGAACTCTCTCCATGTCAATATCCTCAGACCATTCGGCCGCATCCGTAAATATGACAATGCTGTCCTTGACATCTATGAAGCCTCCCGATACGGCTGCCACTTTGAATTCATCATAGGTTTTGCCTTTTTCCTGAATCCACAGCTCGCCCACATCCAAAAGCTTGGTCGCCCACGAATGGTTTGCCATAAACCCCTCATCGCCGGTCAGGGTTGTTACAATTACGAGGTCAACATCTCCGCTGTAAAACAGCTTTGACGGTGTTATCACCTCAAGTTTAACGCTGTTAGCCATGACTCTTTTCGTACCTTTCTACTACTTCATCAATGCCGCCTGCCATCAGGAACAGCTGCTCAGGTATCTCATCGTGTTTACCGCCAAGAATTTCTTTGAAGCCTCTGATAGTCTCCTTTAGCGGTATATATTTGCCCGGAGTTCCCGTAAACTGCTCGGCAACACTGAAAGGCTGTGATAAAAATCTCTGAATTTTTCTTGCTCTGTTTACTACAAGTTTGTCTTCCTCGGATAATTCGTCCATACCCAGAATCGCTATAATGTCCTGCAGATCCTTGTATCTTTGCAGCACCTCCTGAACGCCTCTTGCCGTATTGTAGTGCTCCTCGCCCAGAATAAGGGGATCCATTATTCTTGATGTTGAATCCAGCGGGTCAACGGCAGGGTATATGCCCAGCGCCGTAATAGCTCTCGAAAGTACGGTGGTGGCATCAAGATGCGCAAATGTTGTCGCAGGAGCAGGGTCTGTAAGGTCGTCGGCAGGCACATATACGGCCTGAACCGATGTAATCGAGCCTTTTTTGGTTGATGTAATTCTCTCCTGCAGCGCACCCATCTCCGTAGCCAGCGTCGGCTGATAGCCTACCGCCGACGGAACTCTGCCAAGAAGCGCCGACACTTCCGAACCTGCCTGCGTGAATCTGAATATATTATCTATAAACAGGAGTACATCCTGTCCCTCGACATCTCTGAAATACTCTGCCATGGTAAGTCCCGTAAGAGCAACTCTCATTCTTGCTCCGGGCGGCTCGTTCATCTGGCCGAAAACCATCGCCGTTTTTTCTATTACTCCCGAATCTATCATTTCATAATAGAGGTCGTTGCCCTCTCTTGTTCTCTCACCTACACCGGCAAATACGGAGATACCGCCATGCTCTTTGGCTATGTTGTGGATAAGCTCCTGTATGAGTACGGTCTTGCCTACTCCCGCACCGCCAAACAGACCTACCTTGCCGCCTTTGGTATATGGAGCAATCAGGTCGATTACCTTGATGCCTGTTTCAAATATCTGCGCGGATGTGTCCTGATCCTCAAAGCTTGGGGCAGGTTTGTGTATGGAGCTTCTGTTCTCTGTTGCCACAGGCTCTTTGCCGTCTATAGTCTCCCCGATTACATTAAACAGTCTGCCTAAAACCTCAGGTCCTACGGGCACACTGATAGGCGCTCCCGTATCGCTTGCCTGCATACCTCTTTTAAGTCCGTCTGTAGAAGATAACGCAACGCATCTTACAACATCATCACCTATATGCTGCGCAACCTCTGCAACAATGGTCCTGCCGTCAAACTCAATATTGATTGCATTGAGCAGATCAGGCAGCTGCTCCGGCTCGAATTTGACATCTATAACCGGTCCTATAATCTGATGTATTATTCCTTTGCTCAAAGTATGTTACCTCCTGTTATTTCTGTGCTTCTGCGCCGGCAACGATTTCGATTATCTCGTCTGTGATCTCCGCCTGTCTTGCACGATTGTAGTATTGTGACAGGCTGCCGAGCATATCAGAAGCATTATCTGTAGCGTTTTCCATAGCAAGTCTTCTTGCCGCGTGCTCGCAGGTCGCCGACTCAACTACAGCCGAATATATCATCATTTCAACATATTTTGGTACCAGATAGTTAAAAACCGCATCTACCGACGGCTCGTATTCAACCTCCTGCTCATGTATCAGCACATCAGGGTCAGGCTGTATGTCAAACGGCAGCAGGATAACGTTTTTAACCTCCTGCTCGATAGAATTTTTGAAGCCGGTATAGATTAAAACTATCTCGTCAATTTCACCTCTGTCATACATATCTATGACAGGCTTTGATATTTCTCTGGTTTCAAGGAAGGATATATCCTCAGGAGGCGCCAGATATTCTTTGTATATATCATAGCCTCTTTTTTCGAAATATTCCTTGCCCTTGGTGCCTATGGCTACAATTACGGGTTTTTCCCAGTCCTCTTCAAAATCCTGCTCGGCTTCTTTGATTATATTATTGTTAAATCCGCCGCAAAGACCCCTGCAGCTTGTAACCACTATATAGCAGGTGGTTTTGATTTCCCTGTTGCCTGCCAGATATTCAGGAGGAACCTCACTGTTGTTGTTGAATATTTCCTCAATGGTATGTGTGATGAAGTTAAAATATTCAGTGGTTTTTTCAAAAGTGGCCTTGGCCTTTCGGAGCTTTGCCGCAGATACAAGCTTCATCGCATTTGTTATCTGCATTGTGCTGGATACGCTTTTGATACGCCTTTTGATGTCCTGCATATTTTCGCCCATCAGACATTCCCCCTTTCACTGCATATTATTTGTCTGCAAACAGTTTTTTGAATTCTTCTATCGCATCTTTGAGGAATTCTTCCGTCTCCTCGTCCAGCTTGCCGGTTTCTCTGATTCTTCTCTGAACCTGAGGATAGTGAACATCCATAAACTCCGCAAACTGTTTTTCGAAGTCTTTGATTCTTTCGTGCGAGATATCTTCAAGATAATAGTTCACCGCAGCGTACAGAATCATTACCTGCGTTTCGACATCCACAGGCGAATACTGCCCCTGTTTTAATACCTCCATCAGAACCGCACCATGGTCAAGCCTTGCTTTGGTCTCCTTGTCTACATCCGAGCCAAACTGCGCAAAGCTTGCAAGCTCGGTGTACTGTGCAAGCTCAAGCTTGATTTTGCTTGCAACCTGCTTCATTGCCTTTATCTGCGCATTACCGCCTACTCGCGATACCGAAATACCCGCATTTACCGCAGGTCTCTGTCCTGAGAAGAACAGCTCCGTTTCGAGGAATATCTGTCCGTCCGTAATTGAAATTACGTTTGTAGGGATATATGCCGATACGTCTCCCGCCTGAGTCTCTATAATCGGAAGCGCTGTAATGGAGCCTCCGCCAAGCTCATCCGAAAGCCTTGCGGCTCTTTCAAGAAGTCTTGAGTGAAGATAGAATACATCTCCCGGATAGGCTTCTCTTCCCGGCGGTCTTCTAAGCAGCAGCGACATTGCACGATATGCCACCGCGTGTTTTGATAAATCATCATATATAATCAGGACGTCTCTGCCCTGATACATGAAATGCTCCGCCATGGCGCAGCCCGCATACGGCGCTATATACTGCAGCGGCGCAACCTCGCTGGCTGTAGCCGATACAACTATGGTATAGTCCATGGCTCCTTTGTTTTCGAGGTTCTGAACGAGCTGTGCAACTGTTGATTTTTTTTGTCCTATGGCAACATATATGCAGATTACATCTTTGCCTTTCTGATTTATTATTGTATCTATGGCAATGGCTGTTTTGCCTGTCTGCCTGTCGCCTATGATAAGCTCTCTCTGACCCTTGCCTATAGGTATCATTGAGTCTATTGCCTTGATTCCTGTCTGCAGCGGCTGGTTTACGGATTTTCTCTGCAGCACGCCGGGCGCAGGATATTCAACGGGTCTGTGAGCCTCTGCCTTAATCTCTCCCTTGCCGTCTATAGGCAGACCCAGAGGGTTTACTACTCTGCCTATCAGGTCTTCGCCCACGGGAACCTCTACAACCGTACCTGTCGGCTTAACGATATCGCCTTCTTTGATGCCGATGTCAGGCCCCATGATTACGGCTCCGACATTGTCCTCTTCAAGATTGAGCGCCATGCCGTAAACCTCTCCCGGAAACTCCAGAAGCTCTCCCGACATACAGTTTTCGAGCCCGTATACTCTGGCTATGCCGTCGCCCACCTGAATTACAGTTCCAAAATCAGAAACCTCAAGTGCGTTTTTGTATTTAAGTATCTGCTGTTTTATGACAGCACTTATTTCTTCAGGACGTAAATTCATGTTTACCTCCCTCCTTTATACTCTGATTTCCGAAGCTATTCTGTCCAGTCTGCTTCTGATGCTTGCATCGATTATCTTGCCGTTTACAAGCACCTTGACTCCGCCTATGAGAGATTTGTCTGTCCTGTTTTCGAGAAACACTCTGCCGCCCATAAGCTTTGCCGTCTGTTTTTCAAATTCTTCAAGTCTGTGTCTGTCAAGAGGCTCCACCGAATATATGGTGCCTTTGATTATGCCTTCTCTGTTATCATAAAGTCTGCCGTATACTCTCATTATTCTTGCAAAACGGGTAAATCTGCCCTTGTCTATAAGTATGCACAGGAAATTCACAAGCTCCGGCACCAGTTTGCCCTCAAATATATCGCACAGCAGAGCTTTTTTTTGTTCTGCCGCTATTGCGGGACTTTTGAGGAGCATATCAAGCTCAGGCTCCGATTTTAACAGATCCGCCAGAAAGCAGCCTTCTTCAAGGATTTCTCTTTGTTTGTCTGTCTCGGCAGCAGCCTGATACAAAGCCGTACCGTATGTCAGATCCACTGTTAATTCTGCCATTGTGAAGTACCTGCCTTTTCTAATACTCTGTCTATTATCTCATCCTGCCCTTCTATTGCGATCTGTTTTTCGAGAATCTGCTCCGCAGCAAGAAGTGCAAGCTGCCCGATCTGCTCTCTTACTTCCTTCAGGGCTTTTTCTTTTTCTCTCTGCGCTTCTTTTTCGGCGTTTTGCCTGATTCTCGCGGCCTCGGCTCTTGCGTCCTCTATAATCGTATTGGCCTGATCGTCCGCCTTGAGTCTGGCTGATTTTATAATCTCTCTGCTTTCGGCCTCAGCTCTTGCAAGCTTTTTGGTGTATGCTTCGTATTTTTCGTCAGCCTTCCTGTTGGTGGCGTCCGCATTGCTGAATGCGTCCTCAATTGCCTGTTTTCGTTTTTCGAGGGCGCCAAGAAACGGCTTATATAAAAATCTGGTCAGAACCGCAACAAGAATCAGGAAGTTTATGATAACAAATATCAGCTCTTTGAGACTTATGCCCAATGCTTCCAACATAACAGAAGCCCTCCTTGTTTACAGTTTAGATTACATCTTCGCCAAAAGCAGGAATGCAAATACAAGACCGTAGATAGTAATTGATTCCATGAACGCAAATGTAAGTATCATATTGGTACGAAGCGTACTCATCATTTCAGGCTGTCTTGCCATTCCCTCAAGTGCCTTGCCTCCTGCTATACCCATACCGATTCCGGGGCCTATAGCTGCAAGTCCGATTGCCAAGCCTACTGCAATTGCAATTAATCCGGTTGTCATATAATCCTCTCCTTTTCTGATTTGTCTGAGCCTGAAACCGGCTCACCCGCCGCCTGCACTATATATGCCTGCGGCACACACAATAAAATATATTTACAGATGTTCTTCAATCTCACACGCTTCCTGTATATATATAGCTGTCAGCAGTGAAAACACCAGTGCCTGAATAAGTCCCAGAAGAACCACCAGAAGCTGCATTACCACCGGAAGTCCTATAGGACATATATCAAAGAATGCTCCGATAACCTGCTCATCTCCGTAGGTGTTGCCGTAAAGTCGGAAGGTAAGCGATACCGGCTTGATAAATTCATCCATAAGCAGCAGCGGGAATATGAAAACAAACGGTTTGAACAGTCTTTTGAAGGTGCCAAGCCCTCTGTGCTCGCGTATTCCTATTGCCTGTATTGCCACAAACACGATAATCGCCATCCCTGCGGGGAAGTTGATATCGCTTGTCGGAGCCTGAAATCCCGGCGCCTCGCCTGCCAGAGGCAGAAGTCCGGAATAGTTGCATATCAGAATATAGATAAACAGCGTCGCTATCAGCGGGAAATATCTGCCGCACAGATGCTCACCCATAACTCCCGTAAAGAAGCCGTTGAGTTTTTCGATGCCCATTTCTATCATATTCTGAATGCCCGACGGTATCATCTCTATCCTGCGGCCTGCTATAATTGCAAGTACGCAGATTATAACCGTAATAACCGCGCTGGTTATCATGGAATCCGTCATTCCGATTTCGTTGAGTTTTGCTATCATAAATCTGTCACTCCTCCCGGATACGCTGAATTATTTTTCTGACGGGTGCAAGCTTGCCTGCAATGCTGAGTCCGACAGCCGCCCCAAACAGCGCCGCCACAAAGCTGAAGCACATAATGTCACGCAGCAGAAACACGGTTGCCAGCACAGCTATATTAACAATATTACTTGCAATCATCCTGACATATACATACGATGGTGTTATTTCGCTGTTTTCGGGCTGCTTCGCCGTCCTGTGCCAGAGAATATAATATTTAATTGCTCCTACAAGTCCGCCAAAGGCAAGCCCTGCCAGCGCTCCCCATACGTATTCCAAAATGTCTCTCCTAAAAAATATAGATATTGCACAAGCTCAGGGGAACCTCAACAATATCATTTGAATTCAGTTTGTATTCAGCAGGCTTATGCCTGTTTCGTTATAATGTTATTCCCTCAGGGTGCTGTATTTAATTATACTATTCTGCTCCGGAAAAGTAAAGTACATCAGTCGTTTTTTTCTTTACAAAAAAGCGCAAATGTCGCAAAGTAATGATTATACAGCCTCTATTACGTGCTGTTTTGCCACCCAAATTTAACTAATTTGCTAATTTCTCTGCTTTTTGCGCATATTACAGCCCTGCCTCTTTGCAAAATTTGATTCAATGATTTTGAGAAATCCAATCCGGTTATTTTGCGAAAATTCTTGTAATTGCAGGCTCTCTAATTTACAATGTATTTATACAAAAATTCCGTTGGAGGTGCAGCATGAGCTATGTTAAATTTGAAGATGTCAAAAAGGTCTATCATATGGGTGAGGTAACGATAGAAGCGCTGCACGATGCGACCTTTGAAATAGAAAAAGGCGAAATCTGCGTTATAACAGGAGCTTCCGGCGCAGGCAAAACAACACTGCTCAATATACTCGGAGGCATGGATACGCTGACAGAGGGCAGGGTATACCTTGACGGCAGAGAAATCTCCGCGCTTTCGGAACGTGATTTAACCTCCTACAGACGCTATGACATAGGGTTTGTTTTTCAGTTCTATAATCTGGTTCAGAATCTTACAGCTCTCGAAAATGTCTCGCTTGCAGCCCAGATATGCAAAGATCCTCTTGACAGCCGGCAGGTTCTGAAACAGGTGGGCCTCGAAAACCGCATGAACAACTTCCCTGCGCAGCTTTCGGGCGGAGAGCAGCAGAGAGTTGCAATAGCAAGAGCCCTCGCCAAAAACCCGAAGCTGCTTCTGTGTGATGAGCCTACGGGCGCTCTTGACTACAATACCGGCAAGGCCATACTCAGGCTGCTTCAGACAACCGGCAGGCAGACAGGCATGACCATAGTCATCATTACTCACAATCTGGCGTTAACCCCTATGGCGGACAGAATCATACGCGTAAAAAACGGCACTGTCAGCTCCGTTGAAATAAATGAAAATCCTGTTTCTGTAGATTTAATAGAATGGTAAAAAAATGCTTACAAAAATAACTTTAAGAGAAATCAAAAACAGTCTGGGCAGATACCTTGCGATTCTCATAATCATCGCTCTGGGAGCAGGGCTTTTTGCCGGCCTCAAAGTCACAAGAGACGCCATGGTAAATACCCTTGATGAATATCTTACCGAAAGAAATCTTTATGACTACCGGCTCATATCGACTCTCGGCTATGAGGCAGAGGATGTCGAGTACATATCGTCATTAGCCAATGTAAGTGCTGCAGAGGGCAGTATTTCTTATGAAGTGCTGTGCAGTACAGGCGAAATGGACAGTGTCCTCAAGGCGTATTCCCTTACCGAGGATGTAAACAGGGTCAGACTTCTTGAGGGCAGGATGCCGGAAACATCAGAGGAATGTGTCGCAGACGGCAGAATATACAGCGCAGACGATATAGGCAGTACAATCGAGCTTTCGGAGGATAATTCAAAGGACACTCTCGATGCGTTCACTCATCGCAAATACACGATAACAGGACTTGTCTACTCGCCTCTCTATCTCAATTACGAAAGAGGCTCCACCTCACTTGGCAACGGCATAATCGAAGCCTACTTCTATATCCTCCCCGACGGCTTTGACTCGGATATATATACAGAGATCTATCTTACGCTTGAAGATACAGCATCAATATATTCAGATGAATACGAAACGCAGATAAACGATGCCAAGGCTGAAGTCACCTCTGCGGCAGAGGCTGCCTCACAGAGAAGGTACGATGAAATAAAGTCGGAGGCTGACGATAAAATAAAAGACGCGCAGGAAGAATACGACGACGGTTACAAAAGCTATCTCAAGGAAAAAACCGACGCTTATTCAAAGCTTGATTCCTCATACGATGAGCTTGTCGCAGGGCAGAACAAAATAGCCGCCTCCGAAAAAAAGCTAAACAAAACAATCAGCGAATTAACCGGCTCCAAAAAACAGATTGACGCAGGACTTGCTCAGATAAATCAGCAGCTGTCGCAGCTTGAAGCCGGCAAAGAATATATGTCCGATGAGGAATATCAGGCGTCAAAACAGCAGCTTGACAGCAAAAAGGCAGAACTTACGGCTTCTTTAGCCAAAGTGAACTCAGGACTTAAACAGGCTAATGCCGGCAAAGCAACGCTCGAAAAAGAGAAACAGACCCTCGCAGACGGCTGGAAAGAATACAGAGCAGGTAAAAGCAAAGCTGATTCTTCATTTGCAGACGCAAAAAAAGAGCTTGATGATGCAAAGGCAAAAATAGAAGACGGCAAAAAAGACATAGCAGATATAAAAAAGCCTGAAACCTTTGTGTTTACAAGGGATACCAATACAGGCTATGTGGGATTTGAAAGCGATGCAAATATCGTCAACGAGGTTGCAAAGGTTTTCCCTGTGTTCTTTTTCCTTGTGGCGGCGCTTGTGTGCATCACCACAATGACAAGAATGGTTGACGAGCAGCGTACACAGATAGGAGTTCTCAAAGCACTTGGCTACAGCAGCCGCTCCGTTATTTCTGAGTATCTGTTTTATTCGGGCAGCGCAGGGTTCCTCGGCACGCTGATCGGCTATTTCAGCTGCTGCATTGTATTTCCTGCCATAATATGGAGAGCATACGGCATTATGTACGATTTCGGCTGCGGCCTGTCCTACAGCTTCAATATTCCTTTACTGTTTTACTCGCTTGCCGGAGCTCTGATATGCTCCATGGGTGCCTGCCTTGCAGCAGGATTTAAGGATTTCAAAACAGCTCCATCACAGCTTATGAGGCCTAAGGCTCCGCCTGCAGGCAAGAGAATACTGCTTGAAAGAATCACTCCGCTCTGGAGCAGGGTGAGCTTTCTCTACAAGGTGACACTTAGAAATCTGTTTCGTTACAAAAAACGCTTTTTCATGATGATACTCGGCATCAGCGGCTGCACCGCGCTTCTTATCGCAGGGTTTGGCATAAACGATACGGTTAAAAACATAGTGGGTTTTCAGTACAACGAAATCATAAAATATGACTACAGCATATATTTTGACGAGGCCTTGAACCGGAAACAGCAGCAGACTTTTGCCGATGAAAATTCTTCATCTGTCTCGGAAATGATATTTGTTCACGAGGAGGAGGTGTCCTTTGCTTCCGGCGAAGACGAAACAGCGCTTACCCTTATCGCCTGCAGAGATGATAACTTTGACAGTTTCATCGATCTTCACGACAGCAGCGCCATCAGATTCCCGCAGGCGGGAGAGGCTGTCATCTGTATGAAGCTGGCTGACAGATATGGTATATCCGAGGGTGATAAAATAATGCTGACAGATGACAATGGAGATGAAATAGAGGTGACAGTATCGGGTATATGCAAAAATTACGTTAACAATTATGTATATATCTCTGACGAAACATATAAAAAGGGCTTTGGTGCAGCGCCTGAATATACCGCAGCATATGCGATTTCTCGGGACAGATCGGCAGACGGTATATATAAATCCGCTGCCGCAGTTTCCGATAATGACAATGTGCCGGGCACTTCAATATGCCTTGATATGGAGGACAGAATATGCAATATGATGGACAGCCTGAATGCAGTTATTGTTCTCATTGTTGCGGCAGCAGGCGCTCTGGCATTTATTGTGCTTTACAATCTGACGAATATAAACATAACCGAAAGGGTCAGGGAAATAGCAACAATCAAGGTGCTGGGGTTTTATCCTAAGGAAACCTCGGCGTATGTATTCAGAGAGAATTTCCTGCTGACAGGCATCAGCGCCGCAGTCGGACTTCTGCTTGGCAGGGTGCTGCTGGAATTTATAATTACGCAGATAAATATATCGCTGATTACCTTCGAGGCCAGAATAACGCCTCTGAGCTACATCATGTCTGTGGTTCTCACATTTGTATTTGCCGTAATCGTGAATATTGTCATGTATTACAGATTGAAGCGGATAGATATGATAGAGTCTTTGAAATCGGTGGAATAATGAATATTCCCGTGCGGTAACAACACAAATCCGGGGCTGTGGCAACTTATTCTCACCACAGAAAGCTGTAATATTTCATATAGCATTTTTCCCCGGATATAATTCCAATACCCAGCTATCCTCATATAATCTTCTTTTTGTTTATTCAACATTAACCATATTCGGGTTTGTTTTATAAAATGCTGCTCTCGACACTTTATTCTTCTCCAGATATCCCTGTTTTTCAAGATTGTCAAGAACCTGCTTTCTAAAATATGTCGAATCGCTTATCCCAAGATATTCAGCAATCTCTGCGACCTTGCGCGCCTTGAAATAACAAAATGACAGCACTTTTCCATCCATCTTCGTGCCTTCCTGAACCGGCACAAAGGTAAGGACCGGGGCATCCTTTTCTTCAACCCCTCTATCATAGGTCAGATCCGGAAGCACTAACGTAAAATGATCGGATGTTGAATAAATATATGGCTTATGTGCTTCATCTGCCGCTGCGTACTCTTCCGTAATCTTATCAAAGCCTGTTCCTGCTGCCTCCATTACATTGCAGGCAACTAAAACACCTGAAATCAGTTCATTTCTTCTCTTGGAAATTATGCCGGACAAGTCGTAGGTTTTTCCAAGCTTCTCTCCCCGGTAAAACCCTCCCGGCGATGATATTTCCAGTCTATCCTTAAATATGTCAACCTGTATCTGCGTTCCGTCCAAGTAGTAATCCCGATGTATCACTGCATTTATCACACCTTCAAACAAAGCTCTGGCAGGATATGAGTCTATATTAATTCTGACATCATCAAGCTTTATCATCGAATGATTCATTCTTTGATTTACAAAATCCATCATATAGTCAATTGTTGACGTAATGTTCCCGTTAAAACGATTGATAGTAACAATCCTTTCACTACCTTTGTTAAACCCTGAAAATACCGAGCACTGCACTTCTGTTTTCTTCCCTTTATAATCATCGAGAAACAAAACTGCACCATTCAGCAGATAGCCTTCTTCATTTACAAATCCTAAAGACTTTAAGGCTTTTTCTTTTAAAGATGCTCCCTCATTGTGCTTCTCATAAAACCTGTGAAGATCTGACAGTTGTTCCGGGTCATATTTTATATCCGACACAAGAATATCATACTGAGTATTTTTGCTTTTTACACTCATCTCAATAATTTCTTCATAGGTCGCACCATTTGTGAAGCCGTCACGTCTCATAAAAATGGATGGGATATCTTTATATTTCAGAATTACCGGTTTTACTGAGGATTCCTGTATGCTTACCTTTATCACAAAGCGTTCATTTCCTTTTATTTCATATCGTATGAAGGAAATCTTCATTTGCGGTCTTGGGGTCAAATGCTCATTCACCTGATTATTGAAATAGTTTCTTTCATTGTCAGCGCTTTTTCTGTCAAAACCAATCAGTTTGTTAGTCTTATCCTCTACTCCGATATAAAAGTCTCCCCCTGAAGCATTCGCAAATCCCGCAATACTTTTGAGCCAGCCGACAACATTGTCACGATTTAGAATCGCTTTACTTTCAAACTTATCACTTTCTATCTGTATATCTTCAATTATCTCTTCCAGGTACATATTCCCTCACCTCTTTTTTATGCTACTTCAACTATACTTCAAAGTCACTTCAAAGTCAACTTCAAAGTCACTTCAAACAAACTTCAATTTACTTTGAAGTATCCCCAATACTGCAATTTGTATTCCTGTCTTTTATAAAAACAGCCCTCTGTGATAACTTGTTATTACCACAGAAAGCTGTAATATTTCATATAATATTCCCCGCTCCGTCAACAGCAGCTTTTATGCTTTCAAAGCCTGATGCCTGTCCGTATTCGTCAACATCTTTTTTTTGCGATTCTCCTGTATGCGTAAGGCAGCCTGCTCCGCCTACACAACCGCCGCTGCATATCATGCCCTCGATGAAATTGTTAGGCAGCAGCCCTTTTTTGGCGCGCATAAGCACCGGCTTGCACTTATCCGCACCTTCGCACACAACAGGGTTCAGGTCAAAATCCTCCGGTGCAAGCTCTTTCACTGCCTCCGCTACCGCCTCTGCAAGTCCTCCGGTCCTTGCAAATATACGACCGTAATATGAGGCTTCATCCAAACAGGCAGGTTCAAGTTCCTCAACAATTATATCCCTGCTGTCAATAAGCGCCTGCAGTTCCTCAAATGTAAGCACATAATCCACAAAATCCTTTACTTTATCCTGTCTTATCTCCATTTTCTTAGATGTGCACGGCCCTATAAATACAACCTTTGCCTCCGGGTCTTTTTGTTTGATAAATCTGCCCAGCGTCGCCATAGGTGACAGGTTATGTGAAATATGCTCCTCAAGTTCAGGGAATTTCGTTTTTATGTATTTTACAAAAGCGGGACAGCAGGAAGATGTAAGGAAACCTTTGTCGATAAGCTCCTGCGCCTCAGACCATGCAACCATATCAGCGCCAAGCGCCACCTCATGCACCTTGTAAAAGCCCAGTTCCCTGATTGCCGCAATTACCTGCCCTGTCTGCGCATAGTTAAACTGGCTTGCAATGGCAGGTGCAACCATAGCATATATTCTGTATTTGCTGTTGTTTTCACTGTCCATAATCATATTAACCACATCTACGATACTTGAAGTATCCACAGTGGCTCCGAACGGGCAGGTATATACGCAGGCTCCGCAGGCAACGCATCTGTCGTTGTCTATCTGAGCCTCTCCGCCCTCTGCCATGCTGATGGCATCAAATTTACAGGCTCGCTCGCAGGGTCTTTTGAAATTGGCGATCGCACTGTAAGGGCACGCTTTGGCACATTTGCCGCATTCAACGCATTTGCTCTTGTCAATATGCGCCTGTCCCTCTTCATCAAATCTGATAGCTCCCAGCCTGCACACATCCGCGCATCTGTGAGCAATACACCCCCTGCACAGGTCAGTTACCGTATGGCCTGCCTCGGGGCATTCATCGCAGGCAATATCAATAACCTGAATAACATTGGGATTGTCCCTGTTGCCGCCAAGCGCCAGTCTGATTCTCTCTGCAACAATGGCTCTGTCCTTGTAGATACAGCAGCTCATCGGAGGCTTGTCTTTTTTGACTATTTCGTTGGCTATTTCATTAAATACTGCAAAAGAGTCATTGCCAAGCCACGTCTGATATGCCACCTCCATCAGAACCGTATACTTTAACTGCTGCACATTCGTATCAAAAATTCTCATATTCCTGTCCTTTTCAAATTCGCTTTACCATCTGCCTGTATTTTAACACGCAGGACACCATTTGCGCAATATTGTTTGAGATGTGTAAAAATTACAGCAAATTAATCCAACCAAGACATGAGGTTATTTAATATAAAGGACAATTTCTATCCGAGTTATCGAACCTTAAAAGCGGCAGAACTTCTATCAGAATCTGTCGCTTTTTGTGTGTCTGTTAATTTTTTAGCTATGTCTGTCCGCCATCCTGCCGCTTTTTATCAGTGCGGCAAGTATTATGCAGTATGTAAGAGCTCCTGTGTTTCCGGCTATAATATCCGTTACCGTATCAACCATTCCTCTCTGCATCTCACCGCCTGTAAGTCTGTCTGTGGTAAATTCGAAAATTTCCCATATGCCGGCACCCGCAGACGAAAAGAAAAATGCAAAGCCGCACTGCAGCAGCATATAGAGTTTAGCGTTTTTTAATTCGGAAACGGCTCTGTCAAACAGCCTCGACAAAATTACCGTCGCAAGCCATGCCAGCATTATGCCGCTGAAAAAATGCACTATCTTATCATACGGCCCCACGCTTCTGTAAAGGTTAAGCACCGAGCCTACCGGCGATGCGCAGTAAACAAAAATAGCCCCGCAGTAAAACAGATTGTCTTTAACCTTAATCAGCATTGAAAATACGACCAGCGCCGCAATTGCGCAAAACGAACCGATTATATTTCCAACCGGCGGATTTATCCCTATCTTCAATGCTGCGACTGCCGTTATCCCTGTTGCTGTTGCAAGTATCACGACTGTCAGAATTCTTCTTTTGCTCATAATCTTATCCCACCTTGTAACCGTCACTGCTTACAGATCTTCCTCTGCAACTTTCATCATAATTGCACACTCGATACGCTTGCGAAACAGCTCGCAGCCCGCTTCATATATTCCCCTGATGCTGCCTGATGCGTGATATGCATTGGCCGCGCAGCCGCCCGAACAGTAAAGCTTGGCCCAGCAGTCATCACATTCAGGTCTTGCATACACATTACAGGAGCGAAACTCCTCTCTGATGTTATTGTTTGTAACTCCATGCCATATGTCTCCCAGCCTGAACTCCTCATCGCCGACAAACTGATGGCAGGGGTACAGATCTCCCCATGGAGTAACCGCCATATATTCCGTACCGGATCCGCAGCCTGAAATACGTTTATAGATGCAAGGTCCGCCCGTAAGGTCCAGCATATAATGGTAGAAAGTTATGGGGTTTCCCTCTCTGCTGCGCCTTAGCATATCTTTTGCAAGTATCTCATACTGTTCCTTAACTGTTTCTATGTCCTCTGCGGTAAGTGCCGCAGGATCGGAAGGTGCACAGACCACAGGCTCCATGCTCAGCTCTGTAAATCCCAGATCCGCCATATGAAACACATCTTCGGTAAAATCAGGGTTTGCATGGGTAAACGTGCCTCTCATATAGTAATTTTTGCCGCCTCTTGATTCAACCAGCTTCTTAAATTTTGGAACAATTATATCATAGCTGCCGTTGCCGGCATAGTCCACACGTTTGAGGTCATTGATCTCTTTCCTGCCGTCAAGAGAAAGAACAACATTGCTCATCTCTCTGTTTGCAAAGTCTATGACATCATCATCTATCAGCATACCGTTGGTTGTAAGCGTAAATCTGAAATTCTTGCCATGCTGCTTTTCGATACTTCTGGCATATTCAACAAGCTTCCTGACAACATCCCGGTTCATAAGAGGCTCTCCGCCGAAGAAGTCAACCTCCAGATTTGTCCTTGTTCCGGAGTTTTCAATAAGAAAATCCAGCGCTCTTTTGCCCACCTCAAAGCTCATAAGTGCGCGTTCTCCATGGAATTTGCCCTGACTGGCAAAGCAGTAGTCACAGTTGAGATTACAGGTGTGCGCAACGTGCAGACACAGCGCCTTGATTACATTACCCGAATGCTCTTTGAATGTACCTGCCATATCAGCAAATGTATCGGGGCTGAAAAGCTTGCCTTCCTTAATCAGACCCTTTATATCCTCAATGCACTCACGCACATCGGCGTCTGTCACATCTCCTCTGTCTTTGTATTTATCACATACAACCTGTGAAATTGTATCTTCATCATTGTCCTGAAACATTGCAATAATATCATAAACAGGTTCGTCTACCACATGGATTGCTCCCGAGCAGGAGTCTAAAACAATATTATAGCCGTTCATTTTGTACTGGTGAATCATAACAAATTTCTCCTAAAATAATTTAATTAATACAGGCTGCCCTCTGTAAAGAAGGCAGCCTGTGTTTTCGAAGCCTTATTTATCTGCTTTTTCGCATTTCTGATTAGCAACGCCGCAGCTTGTCTTGCATGCTGACTGGCATGAAGTCTGACATTCTCCGCAGCCGCCGTTCTTAGCGCTTTCGCATAAGTTACGAGTTTCTATTGTTCTTATCTTTTTCATATCTGCATCTCCATTCTGTTTGTTTTGTCCTCTTATATACAGGAGTTTTCTGTTCGTTATTGCCTGTATCTATTTAGTATATCAAATTGCAATTTCAAAGTCAATATCTGTTTAATTGCTCTTCAATTCTGGTTCTGACAGTTGCTTTTATCTCCTCAAGGGAACCTCTGCCTGTGAAGCCTGCCGCCTTGGTATGTCCTCCGCCTGCAAATTCAACCGCTATCTCCGCAACATCGGCACAGGTCTTGGCTCTCATGCTGACTTTGATCTCCTCCGGTTCGTACTCTTTTAGAAATACTGAGATTTCAACACCTTTGATGCTTCTTAGCGCCGATACGATTCCTTCGGTCTCGTCCATGCCTGTGCCTGTCTGCTCAAGCATCTGCTGCGTTACACAGGCCATCGCCGCTCTGCCGCCTGCAAATATATCAAGCGTGTTCATTATCATATTGTCAAGTCTTATCTTGCCCACAGACACATTCTCATAGATCTGTATGCAGACTTCGCTGTGATTCATTCCGCTGTCATACAGAGCCGCGACTGTTTCATGTGTTTTTCTGGTGCAGTTTGAATACCTGAAATTCCCTGTGTCCGTAGCAATTGCGGCATAAAGGGCTTCTCCTGTCTGAGCGTCTATCTCAGCTCCCATAGCGGTTATAATATCGTATATTATCTCTCCTGTGGCAGCTGCGTCAGGGTCAACATATGCATAATCCGTATCAGAGCTGTTTGTTCTGTGATGGTCTATGCACATTGTTTCCCTGCCGGAAAGGAATTTGCCGTACCTTTTGGGTATTCTGCTTTCGTCTCCGCAGTCGATATATACGCAAAGCTCCGGATTTTCTATTATATCCTGATTGTCAGTGCAGTAATCTCTGTCAAGAAATCTGAGGTTGCCCGCTATTTCGTCTTCAATGAGAATATAGCAGGTTCTGCCCTGTTTTCTCAGCACGCCTGCCAGCGCTGCAGCAGAACCCAGAGCGTCACCGTCCATATGAATATGAGGAAACAGCAGCACGCTGCTGACCTGTTTAAGTTTTTGGGCAATTTCTTTTATCGTGTTCATTATTCTTCCTCATCGTCATGCTTTATGTCAAGCCTGCTTATTATCTCATCGATATGTCTGCCGTATTCCATAGACTTATCTATTTTGAAGATAAGCTCCGGTATGTGTCTGAGCTTTATCTGATGGCCTATTTCGCGTTTGATAAGTCCCTTGACGCTGCGAAAGCCAGCCAGCACCTGTTCTTTTTCTTCATCGGTAGGGTTTCCGTTTTCGCCGCTTCCCAGTATGCTTACATAACAGGTGGCATAACTGCCGTCGCTTGTCACATCAACAGCAGATATGCTTATCATTCCCGAAAGCCTCGGGTCTTTGATTCCCGACAAAAGCATCTGGCTTATTATTCTTCTTATCTCCTCGCCTAAACGACCCTGTCTGTATCCTTTTCCCATTTATCTTTCGATTTCCTCCATAACAAAGCATTCAATAATGTCTCCGATTTTGATGTCGTTGTAGTCTTCAATTCCTATACCGCATTCAAAACCATGCTGTACTTCTTTTGCATCGTCCTTGAATCTTTTGAGTGATGATATTTTGCCCTCGTGTATAACAATGCCGTCACGAACAAGACGAACCTCTGCATTGCGGACAGCCTTGCCCTCTGATACATATGCTCCGGCGATAATGCCCACGCCCGGAACCTTGAAGGTTTCTCTTACTTCTATCTTGCCCAGAACAACTTCCTTGAATTCAGGATCAAGCATACCCTTCATGGCGTCTTCAACGTCATTGATGATGTCATAGATTACTCTGTAGGTTCTTATCTGAATATTATCTCTGTCCGCCATATTCTGAACCGCAGATGACGGTCTTACGTTAAAGCCTATGATTACAGCACCGGAAGTTCCCGCAAGCATAACATCTGATTCGTTTACGGTGCCCACGCCTGTATGAATTATTTTTACTCTTACGTTTTCATTTTTGAGCTTTTCAAGGGATGCAACTATAGCGCCCACCGAGCCCTGCACGTCTGCTTTTACGATCAGGTTCAGGTCTTTTACCTCGCCCTCCTGTATCTGGCTGAAAAGCTGTTCTAATGTGCTTGCCGAGTTCTTTGCAAGAACCTCTTCTCTTAATTTGAGTTTTCTGTTCTCTGCGATTTCTCTTGCAATTCTGTCCTCTTTAACGGCATTGAATTCATCACCTGCCTGCGGCACCTCTGTAAGTCCGAGGATTTCCACCGCTGTTGCAGGACCTGCCTTGGCAATTTTTTTGCCCTTGTAGTTTGTCATAAGTCTGATTCTGCCGCAGCTTGTTCCGGCTACAACGCTCTGACCTGATTTGAGCGTGCCGTTTAATACAAGAAGTGTTGCAACAGGACCTTTTGCCTTGTCAAGTCTTGCCTCAACCACGGTACCCTGTGCAAGTCTTGCAGGGTTTGCTCTGAGTTCAAGCATTTCTGCCTGAAGCAGTATCATCTCAAGCAGATTTGTTATTCCCTCGCCTGTTTTTGCCGATACAGGAACTGATATTACATCTCCGCCCCAGTCTTCAACCAGTATGCCATGCTCTGTAAGCTCCTGTTTTACTCTGTCAGGATTTGCTGCCGGTTTATCCATTTTGTTTATGGCGACTATAATCGGAACTCCTGCCGCTTTGGCATGGCTTATGGACTCTATCGTCTGAGGCATTACGCCGTCATCTGCCGCTACTACCAGTACGGCGATGTCTGTAACGTGTGCGCCTCTTGCTCTCATTGCTGTGAAGGCTTCATGTCCCGGAGTATCGAGGAATACTATCTTCTGCCCGTTGATTTCAACCTCCGATGCACCGATATGCTGTGTGATTCCGCCGGATTCGGATGCCGTAACGTTGGTGGATCTGATTGCATCCAGAAGCGACGTTTTACCATGGTCAACATGACCCATTACCGTAATAATCGGAGGTCTTGGTTTTAAGTCCTCCTCTCTGTCCTCGAAGTCCTCAATGCCTTCTTCGACAAGGTCTTCCTCCACATTTGTAACAGTAACGTCAATTCCCAGCTCTGCTGCCAGTATTTCTACTGTCATCTCGTCAAGGTTCTGGTTGATGTTGGCCATAATTCCCAGCTTCATAAGTGCCATAATTACTGTTGCCGTTGATATTTCAAGCTGCTCGCAGAAGCCTGCAACCGTAATAGGTACGGTTACGGCTGTTGAGCCTTCAGGTATTACTATTGTCTCTTCCACCGGTTCTTCCTTCTTTGATTTGCTGTGTTTTTTTCTTTCTTTTTTCTCAAGAGATCTCTCGGCAAAGTTTCTGCCTATGCCGCTTTTTTTCTTGCCGTGCTCAAGCTTGGAGAATTTGTCGCGCTGCTCTTTGTTTTTGCGGTTTTTATCGTCCATTTTTTTCTGATTAGGCTTCTGAACTCCCATGTCAGGTGCAGGTGCCGCGTCTCTTCTCGGAGCAGGTTTTCTGTCTCTGTCAGGTTTTTTCCTGTCGTCGTTTTTCTTAAATCTGTCGTCTTTTCTGGCAGGGCGGTCATCTCTCTTCTGAGCGCCTCTGTCATCTCTTCTTCTGGCAGGTCTGTCTTCTCTGCCGGAAGGCTTTGCTTCTTTTCCGGTTTCTTTTTTAGGCGCTTCCTGTCTGATTTCCGGGGCCTTTTCAGGTTCCTGAGCTTTGACAGGCTCTGCTGCCTGAACCTTTGTTTCTTCTGTCTTGGGTTCTTCTTTAACGATTACCTCTGCCTCTATTCTGATAGCAGGCGCTTCTGCGGATTTCTTCTCTCTTTCGTCAAGTTCCTTGTTTACCACAGGAGTGCCTATTATAGGTTTTTTCCTCTGAGGCACGGCATTCTTTGGAAGAGGTCTGCCTGCAGGCGGTCTTGCCGCAGGGCGCTCCTCTGTGTGAGCTGCCGGTTTTTTGGCAGGCGCCGATTTTCTGGTCGGCATAGGCGGCTTGATGTTTGCCGCTTTTACCGTAACTCTCGGCTCGTTATCGCTTTCTTTTTCTTTCTTTTTGGGAACAGCTTTTACAACCTTCGTTTCAGAGTTTGCAATATGCTTCCCTCCCAGAGCGTTTCTAAGTTCTGCAGCGATTTTGTCATCTATGGAACTCATATGGGATCTGGCTTCTATTCCCATAGCGTTTATTCTCTCCACAAGCTCTTTGCTTGCTACATTGAGCTCTTTTGCTAATTCGTAAATTTTTATTGTCATTAGAACACCTCCTGATTCAGTGACTGTTCTCTGTCAATCTCCTGACTTATTATATCGGCAAAGTTTTTGTCGGTGATACCGAACACGCCTTTGTTATCATTCCCTGTGATTTGAGAAAGGCTTTCAACGCTGCCGTAGATTCTGTATGAAGTACCGGTTTTCTCTGCTTCCCTGACGAGTTTTTCTGTTGAATTTTCGGAAAGGTCGCAGGCCAGTATTAAGAGTTTCAGTTTTCGTTTCTGCATGGCCATAATGCAGGTATTATAGCCGGTGACAAGATTCCTTGATTTTGCTGCAAAGCCCAGATAGCTGTCTGTTTTTTTACGCATTCTCCCGAAACCTTGTCACAAGCTCCTCTACAAGAGCTTCCTCCTGCTCAGATGTTATTTCCATCTGAAGCCCTCGTTTTATTGCTTTTTTTTTGATTGCCGCTCTGAGGCAGTCTGCATCGGGGCAGATATATACGCCTCTGCCTTTTGCTCTGCCTGTATCGTCAACACACACCTGTCCTTCAAAGCCGGCAATCCTTATCAGTTCACCCTTAGGCTTTGATTCCATACAGCCTACACATTTTCTCATGGGAATCTTTTTTTCTTTCAACCGAAACTCACTCCTGTTCAAATTTTATTCTTCATCTTCACTGTCATCTTCTGCGTATTCCTCAATCTGACTGTCACCGAAATACTGAGAATGACTCTTGATATCTATTTTCCAGCCGCACAGTCTTGCTGCAAGTCTTACATTCTGACCCTCCTTGCCGATTGCAAGAGAAAGCTGATAGTCGGGAACTACTGCAAGTGCGGATTTTTCTTCCTCGTCAATTATTACTTCTTCAACCTTTGCAGGGCTCAATACATTTTTGATAAGCACCTTAGGGTCATCGCTCCATGTGATTATGTCTATTTTTTCTCCGAACAGCTCGTCTACCACCGTCTGAACTCTGACGCCTCTGTTGCCTACGCAGGCTCCTACCGGATCCACGTTCTCATCCTCTGTGTAAACCGCCATCTTGGTTCTTGAGCCTGCCTCTCTTGCTATGCTTTTGATTTCAACTGTTCCGTCCTGTATTTCGGGAACTTCAAGCTCAAACAGTCTTTTGACTATGGCAGGGTGGGATCTTGAAAGGAATACCTGAGGCCCTTTCGCTGTTTTTTTGACATCCATTATATATACTTTGATTCTGTCGTTGACTTTGTATTTTTCACCCGGAACCTGCTCTGTCACAGGAAGCAGTGCTTCTGTCCTGCCCATGTCAACAAATATCGTACCGTTTGAAATTCTCTGAACAACTCCTGTTACCATTTCGCCCTGTCTTTCGATGTAGTTGTCAAACACCATGCCGCGCTCGGCCTCTCTGATTCTCTGCACTACAACCTGCTTGGCCGTCTGCGCTGCGATTCTGCCGAAATCTTTAGGGGTTACCTGATACTCAACGATATCGCCTACTTCATATCTCGGATCTATCTCCTGAGCCTCTTCAAGAGAAATCTGCGTAAGCTCATCTTCGATTTCCTCTACAACATCCATTCTCATAAACACATCAATGTCTCCTGCATCTCTGTCGATATTGACTCTGACATTCTGTGATGTGCCGTAGTTTTTTTTGTATGCTGAAACCAGCGCCAGCTCTATCGCCTCGATAAGTATATCCTTTGAAATACCTTTTTCTTTTTCAAGATCATAAATAGCATCAATAAATTCTTTGTTCATTTTCTTTCTTTTTGCCTCCTTAGAAAATTACCGCCAGATTGGTCTTGGCCACCTTGTCAAACGGCAGCTCCACTGTTTTGCCGTTTTCTTCTATAGTAAGAATGTTTTCATCAAGTCCTTTTAGTATGCCCTGATAGGTTTTTTTGCCGCCTATGCCGCTGTAAAGCTTCACATCGACAAGCTGCCCCGCATATCTTCTGTAATGCTCCTCTGTAATCAGGGCTCTGTCCATTCCCGGAGATGAAACCTCCAGATAATAGTTCTGCTCTATAGGGTCTGTCTCGTCAAGTTTCTCGCTTAAAAACCTGCTGACCAGTTCGCAGTCATCTGTACTGATATAGCCCTCTGTTCCCTCAGATTTATCTATATACACTCTGAGAAACCAGTCTTTGCCTTCTTTTTGGAACTCCACATTGTACAGCTCCAGATTGTGCTCCGCCAGAAAGTCTGCCGACATTTCGGATACAAGAGCTCTGATATTAATCTTTGCCATTTTGCCTCCATATAAAACTTAAAGAGCAGACGTTATCTGCTCTTCAAACTAATCGGTCTAAAATTATTGCATCTCTATGGTACCATAAGTATTCACAAAGTGCAAGGAAAAGAATAAAAAAATGGTAAAATCGGAACTGAATCTTAAATTCCACCCTGCGGCTCTGCTTCTCTCCTGTAGGTAATCAGGTCTTCCGCTATCTCGTTTGCAGCGATTGAAACAGGTTTTTCGACATCTGCCTCTGTAAGCTTCGGCAGTCCTCTTGTAATGTCTCTTGCTCTCTTGGCCGCAAGGATAACAAGTGTATATCTTGAATCCGCCTTTTTTCTTATTTCATTAACTGAAGGGTATAACATCATAATACAAGTTCCTCCTTATATTTATTCACTATATATTCCACACTGTCCGATACTTTGGCGTGCTCTGCTCTGATTATGCAGGCAGCCGCATCTACAGCTCTGTCCAGATTGTCATTGACTATATAATAGTCGTAGCCTTTGATACACTCGATTTCTTTGAGTGTGGTGCTGAGCCTGAGTTCTATGTTCTCCGGCGTTTCGGTGCCGCGCTCCGTCAGGCGTTTTCTCAGCTCTGTCAGCGACGGCGGAAGCACAAATATCAGAACTGCTTCGGGATATGCCGCTTTTGCCTGCGCCGCACCCTGCATCTCTATCTCAAGGAGCACATCTCTGCCCTGCTCAAGCTTCTCTATTACTCTGGCCTTGGGAGTCCCGTAATAGTTCCTGTAAATTCTGGCATACTCCATAAGACCGCCTGCGGCTATCTGGTTTTCAAATTCCTCGTGAGTCACGAAAAAATAACTCTCGCCATGTACCTCGCCGGCTCTGGGTTCTCTGGTAGTCATGGAAACAGACAAATCAATATCAAGTTTTTCGAGAAGTTCCCTGCATATAGTTCCCTTGCCTACTCCTGAGGGACCGGAAATAACAAAAACCTTGCCTTTTTTCATTGACAGCTCCTTAAAAACATCTTTTGTGCAGTAAAATATTATACCACGCATACAGCGCCAAGTCCAGCAAAAACCAAGTTTTTATCAATTTTTTGTGACCTTACTGAATTGTAAAAGTAAATTCCACACCAACCCATCCGATATGCGAATATTCTGTTGCGTATCGTGAAAAAAACTGATAAACTCCATAGTAAGAAGTAAAAATTTCGCAAATATCAAGAAAACGCAGCAGTCAATCGTCCGCACCAAAGATAAAATTTTTCGTGGGAGATTATGTATTCGTCAGAGACGGAGCTGTCAGCTGTGATGCCAAGCAAAATACTGTTGATGATATATCTGATGCAACCGGCGTCTGCTCGATAGCCGGAAGATATTTACCCAGGCGCCCTTACTGCGGACAGACGCACGAGGTCGCCGAAGATAATATACGGTTCTTCGGGAAGTCTTGAATATATACCAAAAACACATACGAAGCAGCTCTGAAACGGATATTCAAAGCTGCAAAGGAATTATTTGAACAGGCTTTTGAAAGGTCGCAGAAAAGCGGCTTTTCAAAAGCAGTTTAGTTAGCATACACTAACTGATATTGAAAAAAGAAGTAAAGAAAGGATAGTCGAACTGACATGGGAGAAATTAAATCGAATTGTGTTATTACTGCGGGTAACAAGCGGAGCAGTGTATTTGCTTCTCTGCTGCGCAGTTTATATAAGATCTCCGGCGCAAAAAAGACGCTTGGTCTGCCGGAGGACAAACTGCGAAAGGAAATCGAAAAGCAGAACCGGCATAGGCATGGACGATCCCATGCGCACAGGAGTTAAGACCCTGCATCACCGCAAAGGACAAGCACAAAAATTGGCTGTTCGGTATGGCGGTGCTTGCAGGCAGGAAACGAGGAGGCAAAATAACAGTGAAATGGCTTATAATACCCGCATTTTGGTTTCTGTACTGGGGCATATGTTTTTTATGCACAGGAACGGATAAGAAAAACCTCGCCGGTCTGCGCTCATATCCCGATGCAGTGCAGGACATCGTCTGTGAAAAGCTTGGTGGCAGGGCTCCGAAAGAAAAGTCCATGTCCGCAACTTTGCTGATTAACCTTGTTCTTTTCACCGCAGTATTTTGCGTAATCGGACTCATTTTTCGGGAGGTCCTTGCCTTTGGCGGCTATCTCCCGGCATTCCGGTATTTTCTCATTCTCGGAGAAGGACTGGGGCTGTTCGATTTTCTG
>CAVDMD010000006.1:28838-31713 GCA_963609975.1 bacterium
AGAGCGATTTACAATTATGTCCGTGACGAGATACTGTTTGGCTACAATACCGATGACAGCATACCCGCCTCGAAGGTGCTTGCCGACGGCTACGGTCAGTGCAACACCAAGGGGACACTGTTCATGGCGCTGCTGCGCGGCTGCGGCATTCCCTGCCGTGTCCACGGCTTTACCATCGACAAAAGACTGCAAAAGGGTGCAATGACAGGGCTCGTGTATGCCCTCGCACCTAAAAATGTGTTTCACAGCTGGGTGGAGGTATATCTGGACGGCGTCTGGTATGAGCTTGAGGCGTTTATTCTCGACAGAGCTTATCTTGAAAGTCTGCAGGCGGCCAACCCCGATTGTACCGGCGAGTTCTGCGGCTACGGTGTGGCAGTGCGGGATTTTCGCCGCCCTGTAATAGACTTTAACCGCAACAGCACATATATCCAGAGCGAAGGCATCAATCAGGACTTCGGCGTGTATGACAGCCCTGACGAGCTGCTGCGGGAGCATCATCAGGAAATATCGCGGCTGAAATCGTTTGTCTACCGGAACCTCGGGCGGCATCTGATGAACTCTAATGTAAAAAGAATCCGAAACAAGAAATAATCCCGGGCAGCGCTGCATTGTGTGCGGCGCTGCCTGAAATTTTTTGCAGCCTATTCTAACTGAAACGCAATACACAAATCCGTCAAAGGAGTACTTAACATGGAAGAAAAGAAAAAATCATGGGTAAGCTGGCTGCTTGCATGGTCAGCCCCGCAAAAGCCTCTGTATCTGTGGAGCGTGCTGCGTGCTGCAGGCAATGTAATATTAAAGAGCATTCCGTATTTTCTGATTGCGGATATTGTACGGATGCTTCTGAGCGGAGAAACAAAGCTTTCTGCCTGCCTTGGAAAAAGCAAGGCAGCTCATGGAGAAGCTCGGCGTATGGGAGCTTTGCGATAAGCATCCCATGGCGCTATCCGGCGGACAGAAACAGCGCATTGCCATTTGTTCCGCAGTCCTTGCGGGGAAAGATATTCTGGTTTTTGACGAACCGACAAGCGGTCCGGATTATAAACATATGACAGGTACAGCAGAACTTTTCAGGGAGCTTCGCAGCATGGGAAAAAGCATTTTTATCATCACCCACGACAGTGAGCTCATCGAAAGATGCTGCACCTGTGAACTAAATATATCCGGCGGAAAGGCCGGTCTGTATATGCGCAGCATTTGACCGTGAACATTTCAGCTCCTACAGTTGTTTTTTTCATTCACGGAGTGCCAAACTCCCGAATATAATGACGGTACTGACACAGTAAATCGGAATATATTGTACTTTCTGTGTCATATATTATCTGTAAATGTCTGTGCCTGTCTGATTTTTGATTGATTTTTACCCCTAAGGTTCTTGATAAATGCATATATTGCGTGATATACTGAGACTTGTATTTTAGAAACAGGAAAGGTCAGAGATGAATAAAAAAATATCACTTGTTTTATCGGTTTTAATTGTTCTTTCATCTGTCAATTTCGCATTTGCCGAAACATCAGGCGACACAGCAGTTTCCGGCTGGAATGCCGAACACACAGTCTATCTTGATGATGCGCTTAATCCGGCCAGGGGAATTGTGCTTATTGACGGGATATATTACAGTTTTTCAGATGACGGAATACTTCAAAAGAGTGTCTACGGGGTGAACCCCGCAGACGGCAAACTCTATTATTTCGGCGATGACGGCAGCGGCAGCCTTTATACAGGCATATATGACGGGGAATACTATGCTGACGGGGTTAAAGACATACCTGCGGTATCGGGCATCACCGGATCTGATGACGGCAATTATTACTATATTGACGCTTCCGGCAACACTTTCGCTCCGGCAGGTTCAGGCGTATACAAAGCGGACAACGGCAAAAGATACTATTTTTACAGCAACGGCTCCGTAGCCTATACCTCAAAAGCAGAAATCAAAACAATAGACGGCAAAGCCTACTGTTTTAACAGTGATTCCTCCGTCAAATCGACAGGCAAAACATACTTTGCCAAAATTTCGGGCAAAACATACTGCATCGGCAGCAAAGGCTATCTGCTCACAGGCTGGCAGACCGTAAACGGCAGCAGATACTATATGAGCAAGACAAACTATGCCCGCATTGAGAATAAAATCACTACTGTTTCAGGCAGCAAATACTGGTTTGACAAAACAGGCAAGGTTGTGACGTCCAAATGGAAATACAAAGACGGTTTCAAGAGATACTATTTCGACAAAAAAGGCAAAATGGTGAAAAACACCTCAAAGAAAATAGGGAGCTATGTCTACTATTTCAACAAGAACGGCGTGCTTCAGAAAAACCTCATCAGCTACAAGGGCTATGACTGGGTGCTGTCGCATCCTCTTAAAATAAGTGTAAACCGCACCAAAAATACCATAACCATTTATGCCGCAGGCAGTGACGGTATCTACGACATTCCTGTCAAAGCCATGATATGCACCGTGGGTTCCGCATCAAGACCTACCGACAAGGGCACCTACCGGACAGGATATATATACAGATGGAAAGATCTTGGCGGCCGTACCGAGTATCAGGATAACGGCGATGTTGTATACGGTCAGTATGTAACCCATTTTTATGGCGCTATGTATTTTCACTCCGTATGCTATACCGAAAACGGCAACAATCACACACTGCTTACCGGAGCATACAACTGGCTTGGCAACAGCGGCTCACACGGCTGTGTAAGACTCAGATGCTCAGATGCAAAGATTATCTACAAGCTGGCCGCCAGACAGCGCTGCAAGGTTGTGGTTTATGACTCAAGCTATGCGGGACCGTTCGGAAAACCTAAGCTTGAAAAAATTCCGTCATGGCAGAATTACGATCCGACAGATACAAACGCATAAAT
>CAVDMD010000007.1:0-31687 GCA_963609975.1 bacterium
GCTCGTCGGGCTCATAACCCGGAGGTCGGAGGTTCAAGTCCTCCTCCCGCAACCACGAGATTTCAGCAGATTGGATTGTTTTTCAGTCTGCTTTTTATATATGAAGCAAGTCCTGAAAATGATAGCTTCAGTCAAGCATATATGGTATCATATACTTAATAACAGACGGGAATGTTCGTAAAGATACAGATATCTTTACATAACGTATATATCATCAGCAAAGAAAGGAAAGTTTATGTCAAAATTCAGTGTTAAAAAACCCATGTCAGTATTTGTGGCGGTAATCCTTGTGGTTGTACTGGGCGTGGTATCATTTATAAAAATGACCCCTGATCTTATGCCCAATATTGATATGCCGTATGTGATTGTCATAACAACATATCCGGGAGCTACGCCCGAGGAAGTTGAGGAGACGGTTTCAAAGCCTATGGAAAAGAGTCTTGCAACTCTTGAAAACATCGAAAATGTGCAGTCCGTATCGAATGCAAATTACTCGATGGTGGTGCTTGAGTTTAACAAAAAGGTCAATATGGACACGGTTTCCGTAGACATACTTCAGAATGTCAATCTCATATCCTATTCATGGGACGATGCAGTAGGATCTCCTACAATTATGAAAATAAATCCGTCAATGATACCCGTAAATGTGGCGGCTGTCAGCATGAAGGGAAGCACACAGGAGGAGCTTTCAAGATTTGTAGAGGACGAGCTTATGAACAGGCTTGAGGGAACCGCTGGAGTTGCAGGCATAGACACATCGGGAATGCTCAGAACTGATATAAGTGTGAGTATAAATCAGGATAAGATAGATAAGATAAACAATAAAATACTTTCCTCTGTAAACAGTGAACTTGCATCGGCAAGCAGCAGACTGCAGTCGGGCAGAAAACAGGTTGCAAAGGCTCAGGCAGAGCTGAACCAGAAAAAAGAAGAATTTGAAACAGGCAAGGACAAGGCATATGATAAGCTGTCTGAGACTGCTGCATCACTTGATGCGGCACAGGCGCAGGCAAGTGCTTTTGCAACTCAGATAAACATACTTGAGGGTACCAAGCAGGCGCTTGAAGCGCAGATTGAATCCGGACTTTTAGATGATACACAGACTCAGCAGATGAAATCCCAGCTTACTGATGTGACCTCTCAGCTTGCTGTATTAAACAAAAACAGCAAAGAAGCAGAGAGTACGGTAGAGCAGCTTCGAAAAGCGTACAAACAGGCTGAGAGAGGCTCATACACTGCCATAGAGCAGTTTCAGAGCGCAGGTTCTCAGCTTGACAGCGCACAGAGTGCAATAGACAGCTCCAGATCCCAGCTTGACAGCGCTCTTTCACAGCTTGACTCATCAAGAGACGCAGCTCTTGCAAAAGCGGATATAGGGGAGGCCCTTACCGCAGATACTGTTTCTCAGCTTCTGAGCGCCCAGAACTTCTCAATGCCTGCAGGCTATGTGGCGCTTGGCGAAACCAGATATCTTGTAAGCGTTGGAGATGAAATAGGCTCACTCAAAGAAATAAAGAATATGGCATTGTTTGATACAGGAGTTGACTCTGTAGGAACCATATGCGTAGACGATGTTGCGGATGTGGTCAAAACAGATAACGGAGACAGCATATATGCGAAAATAAACGGCAGTGACGGAGTGCTTCTGTCATTTTCAAAGCAGTCAAATTACGCAACCGCTGATGTCTGCGATAATATAGCTGATAAATTTACAGAACTTGAAGCAGAATACGAAGGACTTGAATTTACATCCATGATGGATCAGGGATACTATATAAGCATTATTATTAAATCAATAATGCAGAGTCTGCTGCTTGGCGCGGTATTTGCAATCCTTATACTGCTGCTGTTTTTAAGACATATAAAGTCTACGCTGATTACAATATTCTCCATACCGGTGAGCATCATATTTGCAATAGTCCTTATGTATTTTTCAGGGATATCGCTGAATATGATATCGCTTTCGGGACTTGCGGTAGCGGTAGGAATGCTGGTGGACAACTCGATAGTTGTAATCGAAAACACGCTGAGACTGCGGCGTGAGGGCGTGCCGCCCGCAAAAGCGGCTGTTGCCGGGGCAAAGCAGGTGGGAGGCGCAATAACAGCCTCTACGGTTACGACAGTATGCGTGTTTGTCCCTATAGTATTTACAGACGGCATAACAAGAGAGCTGTTCTCCGATATGGCCCTTACAATAGGATATTCACTCTTTGCCAGCCTTATAGTTGCTATGACACTTGTTCCGGCAATGTCTGCAAACCTGCTGGCGGGTGCTGTGCCGGAAGAAAAAGCAGGCTTCAAACGCTTCCTCAGAAGATATACGGGAGTATTAAAATGGTCGTTAAGACACAGGGCCATAGTCCTCATATGCGCTCTGCTGCTGCTTGTATTCAGCGTGACCGCAGTTGTTGTCAAAGGCTTTACATTTATTCCTGATATGACATCGCCACAGATGCAGGTGAACATACAGATGCCTGAGGGTACAGAACTTGAGGACACTGTTGCCGCAGCCGATGAGGTTATGGACAGAGTGCTTGAGATAGACGAGGTGCAGGATGCGGGTGCGCTGCTTTCAAACGGCAGCTCATACGGTCTGTCTTTTGCGGATGACGAAACTCCTGAGTCAGTTATGATGTATGTGCTGCTTGATGAGAATATGAAGCGCACAAGTCAGGAAATAGCAGATGAAATCAACAGCAAATGCGCCGATATTGACGGCGAGGTCGAGGCTTTGGGCGGTTCGTCCATGATGACTTCATATATGGAATCCATGGGCGGCTCAGGCGTGTCTGTGAATGTGTTCTGCGATGATACGGACATATTACAGCAGGCTGCCGCTGATATTGCGGATATCATGAGTGATACGGAGGGCATTGCAAATGTGGAAAACGGCATAGAGGATGCGGATCCCGAAATACATTTTACCGTAGACAGAAAAAAAGCCATGAAATACAATCTGACGGTTGCACAGGTATATCAGGAGATAGCAAAGGCTCTGGCCGGTGAAACAACAGCAACCTCAATTAAATGGCAGGGCGATGATTACGATGTTATAGTGGAGGGTGTGGACGCATCGGAGCTTACGCCGAAATTTATTAAAAACTACAGATTCACTGTTCAGGACAGCGAGGGCAATGAGAAAACAGTAAGACTGAAAGACATTGCAGAGATTAAAGACAAGACCGCAATGCATTCGATAAGCAGAATGAATCAGAAAACCTATCTGACTGTTACAGGCGAGATTGATGATGATCATAATATTACGCTGACTACAGATGAGGTTATGAAAAATATCGACGAGAAATATGAATGTCCTGAAGATGTGACATATGAGTCAGCCGGACTCAGCGAGACAATATATGATGCGATGAAGGATCTGGTTCTGATGATGCTGCTTGGTATAATTATGATATACCTTGTGATGGTGGCACAGTTCCAGTCGCTGAAATCCCCATTTATAATTATGTTTACGATTCCGCTGGCATTTACAGGCGGACTGCTGGCGCTGCTTGTAACAGGTAAGGAGATAAGCATTATCGCAATGATTGGTTTTGTAATGCTTGCTGGCATAATTGTAAACAACGGCATTGTGCTTGTTGATTATGTCAATCAGCTTAGAGCAAAGGGTATTTCCAAGAAGGAAGCTGTCATTACAGCCGGCAGGACAAGAATGAGACCTGTACTTATGACAAGTCTTACCACCGTGCTGGGACTTTCGGTAATGGCAGTGGGCAAGACCGCAGGAACCGATATGATGCAGCCTGTTGCACTTGTGTGCATAGGAGGCCTTATCTATGCGACCGCACTTACGCTGATTGTTGTTCCTGTGCTGTATGATCTGATGAACGGAGAGGAATACAGAGCAAGAAAAGAAGAAGACCTTGATATAACAGGGATATAGGCGGATAACCGAAAGAACGGGACACGAAATACTGATCTGCTCTTCTGGAATCATATTAATTTTATATAAACTGTGTGTTGACATAGTATCAGGTAATAACTAAAATATATATTATTAATCAATGCAGGTGAACATATATGAGAAAAGAAAGACTTTTAGCAATAGAAGAATATGTCAATGCCAACGGGTTTGTTACCATGGACAGAATCTGTGAGGAGTTTGGAATTGCACTGCCTACGGTTCGCAAGGACATAGCGGAGCTTGCAGGCGCGGGACAGATAGAAAAAGTGTACGGCGGTGTCAAGCCTGTGGACAGAGACAAAAAAAATATGCATATGTTTGAAAACCGCAAATCCGTCAATACAGAGAAAAAACGCATTGTTGCCGGCAAGGCGGCGGACATCATAAAATCCGGTGACATAATATACATAGATTCCGGCACCACAGCGGGCGGCATTATAGACTGCATAGGAGACAGGCAGGTTACCGTCATAACCTGCAATCTGGCCGCAGTGCTTGCCGCTGCCAGATATGACAGCATAGAGGTTTATGCACTTGGAGGCAAGCTCAACAAAGAAATATTTGCGATAGAGAATATGTTTCCGTTTGAGTTTCTGAAGAATTTTAACATAGACAAGGCATTTATGGCGTCTACAGGATACAGTATCGAGGGCGGTATTGCGCAGGATTCTCCAAGCGAGTGCGGTATCAAAAAATTTATACTTGACATTTCCACAGAGGTATATCTGACAATAGACAGCAGCAAGATAGGCAAAAAAGCTCTGGTTAAATATGCCGAAGCGGACGAGATAAAAAATATCATTACTGATGATGATATTCCTGTAAGATACAGGGAATATTTCAGAGACAGGAAACTGAATATACTATAGATATGGTATATATTTTGTATTAAATTCATATAATATTATTGACAAAATGCAGGCAGAGAGTTATACTTACAGAGTAAACAGACCAACTTTACAGTCTGGGGTTATCAGGTTCTCCTTTGTATTTACTTACACAGAACTTATAAAGCCATTATAAAACAGTAATTCCAGACTGCCATTTCAGATTATAATTGTTTTCAAGAGAGCTGACCGACCACAGCTCTCTTGATTTGTGTATGATATGTTTGTTGCCTTTTGAGGGCATACAGGGCAGCCATGCAGTATATATCAGGCACTGTTTTTGCTGAATGAATATTTGGGCGGCAGATGGTTTTTTCCATTGAAATCCTTTACTTTTGGGGCAAAAGAGGTTATAATATACACTGCTTTGTTTTAATTAATTACGTTAACAATTTTAGGAGGATATATATCAAATGAAATCAACATTTATTTCAAAAGAGAAAAACGTTGTTAAGTTCTCAATGGAATTTACGGCAGATGAGTTCGAAAAAGCTCAGATTGCGGCATATCAGAAAACCAAGGATCAGTTTGTAATTGACGGCTTCAGAAAAGGCAAGGCTCCAAGAAGCATTATAGAGAAGCACTATGGCGAAGGTATATTCTTTGACGAGGCAATTAATTCACTTATGCAGGAAAACTATCCCAAGGCTTTGGACGAGTTAAAGCTTGATGTAATAGACAGCCCTAAGCTTTCATTTGAAGACATTGCCAAAAGCAAGGATCTTGTAATCAATGCCGAGGTTGAGGTATATCCGGATGTAGAGGTCAGGGATTATCTTGGCGTTGAAATAGACAAAATTGAAAAAACAGTCACAGACGAGGATGTGGACAATGAAATCGCAAGCCTTCAGAAAAGAAATTCAAGAATGGTACTCGTTGACAGACCGGTAAAAGAAGGCGATACAGTTCTTCTTGACTATGCAGGTTATGTCGGTGAAGAGCAGTTTGAGGGCGGCACAGCCGAAAGATATCCGCTCAAGATAGGTTCAGGCACATTCATTCCCGGATTTGAAGAACAGATTGTGGGAGCAAAGGCAGGAGATGATGTTGATGTCAAGGTTACATTCCCTGAAGAATATCACTCAGAAAAACTGGCGGGAGCAGAAGCTGTATTCAAGTGCAAGGTTCACGAAGTCAAAGAAGAGGAGATTCCTGAGGTTGACGACGAGTTTGTGAAGGATGTAAGCGAATGTGATACACTTGATGAATTTAAGGCTCAGATCAGAGAAAACCTCGAAAAGAGCGCAAAGGCAAGCTCCGAAATGGAAATGAAAAACGCTGTTTTAGAGAAAGTTTATGAAGCAAATGATATAGATGTGCCAAATGCAATGGTTGAAGACGAAATCACAAATATGATGAGAGAATTTGACCAGCAGCTCAGAGCGCAGGGTATGTCACTTGAAAAATACTTTGAATATCTGCAGACAGACACTGCTGATTTCAGAGATCAGATCAGAGAAGAAGCACAGAAAAAAGTTAAAACAAGAATGATAGTTCAGGCTATAGCCGAAAAAGAGAATATGCAGGCTGACAAGGAAGATGTGGACAAGGAAATCGAATTTATGGCAATGCAGTATCAGCTTGATGCTGACAAGATCAAAGAAATGCTTGGACCTGACAATATTGCTTTCATCGAAAAAGATATTAAAATCAGAAAAGCCATCGACTATATTTTTGAAAAAGCGGTTATTAAATAAAGAATTACTGGTAAATATATTTAAGAAAGATATTGTTTTAACCGATTGGGTGTGCCCAATCGGTTAAAGCGTAATTAGAAAGGGGTGCTTAAATGGCATTGGTACCATATGTGATAGAGCAGACCGCAAGAGGTGAGCGCTCTTATGATATTTATTCAAGACTTCTCAAAGACAGAATAATATTTATAGGGGAGGAGATCACAGAACATACTGCAAGCCTTGCAGTTGCACAGCTTCTGTTTCTTGAAGCGGAAGACGCTGACAAGGACATCAGCATATATATAAATTCGCCGGGCGGCTCGGTAACCGCAGGTATGGCGATATATGATACAATGCAGTATATTAAGCCTGAAATTTCAACCATATGTGTAGGTATGGCAGCAAGCATGGGCGCATTTCTGCTTTCGGCAGGCACTAAAGGCAAAAGATATGCGCTGCCTAATGCAGAGATTATGATACATCAGCCTTTGGGGGGAGCGCAGGGGCAGGCTTCCGACATAAAAATTCATGCCGAACACATAATAAAAACAAAGGAAAAACTCAACCGGATATTGAGTGCAAACACAGGCAAACCACTTGATATCATTGAAAAAGATACAGACAGAGATAATTTTATGAGCGCAGATGAAGCCTGTGAATACGGGATTATAGACAAAGTTATAAAAAGCAGATAAGGGGGCATATATATGGATAAATATGACGAAAAAAAACAGCTCAAGTGTTCCTTCTGCGGCAAACCGCAGGGGCAGGTAAGACGCCTCATTGCAGGACCTGATGTTTATATCTGCGATGAATGTGTACAGCTCTGCAGAGAAATAATAGAAGAGGGCATTGAAGCTGACGAAAACGAAAAATACGAAGCGGGCGGCAGACTGCCTAAGCCTAAGGAAATAAGCGAAACTCTGAGTGATTATGTTATAGACCAGGACGAAGCCAAAAAAGCTCTGGCTGTTGCAGTCTACAATCACTACAAGAGAATCGGTTGCCTTGACAGAGATGATGACGATATTGAAATCCAAAAAAGCAATATTATAATGATAGGACCTACGGGCTCAGGCAAAACCCTGCTGGCTCAGACACTGGCGAAGATACTCAATGTGCCGTTTGCCATAGCGGATGCCACAGCTCTTACAGAAGCCGGATATGTGGGCGAGGACGTTGAAAACATCCTGCTCAAGCTGCTTCAGGCTGCGGATTATGATATAGAGAAAGCCCAAAGGGGCATTATCTATGTTGATGAAATAGACAAAATAGCCAAGAAATCAGAAAATGTATCCATAACAAGAGATGTAAGCGGTGAGGGCGTACAGCAGGCGCTGCTCAAAATTCTTGAGGGAACTGTTGCAAATGTGCCTCCTCAGGGCGGACGCAAACACCCGCAGCAGGAGTTCATACAGTTTGACACGACCAACGTGCTGTTTATATGCGGCGGCGCATTTGACGGACTTGATAAGATAATACAGAGAAGAATAGGTGAAAAAACAATAGGGTTTAATGCGGATATTATCTCACAGGACAGAAACGAAACTGAGATTCTGAAATCTATGCAGCCTGAGGATCTGCTGAAATTCGGTCTGATACCTGAATTTATCGGCAGACTTCCCGCAATAGTCACTCTCAGAGAGCTTTCGGAGGACGCTCTTGTGAGAATTCTGACAGAGCCTAAAAATGCGCTTGTAAAACAGTACAAAAAACTCTTTGAGATAGATAATGTCGAGCTTGAATTTGAGCCTGAGGCAATCAGAGCCATCGCGAAACAGGCCATCGAGAGAAAAACAGGGGCAAGAGGATTAAGAAGTATAATTGAAAAAGTTATGACTGATATAATGTATGAAATTCCGTCAAGAGAAGATGTTGCAAAATGCATCGTTACAGAGGGAACAATCACTGACAGTGTTCAGCCGACTTTAGTCTTTGCATCCCAAAAGGACAGCAGAGAAACAGCATCATAAAGTGAAGGCGGCATTATGTCGCCTTGTTACATATATCAGCTGGAGGATTATGTATGACTGATGAAAAAAAGAAAGACAATATAAATATACCTGAAGATATTGAAGAATTACTGGATGAGCTTCTGGATATGGAAGAAAAAGCAGAGGAGGAAGCGGAGGCAAATCCGTCTGAAAAAGCGGCGCTTCCGATGATTCCGCTCAGGGGACTTCATATATTTCCCAATATGGTTCTTCACTTTGATGTGGGCAGGGAAAAATCCGTAAAAGCGCTTGAAACCGCAATGGTTACAAACCAGAAGATTTTTCTTACATCACAAAAGGATGAGGATGTGGAGCTGCCTGTAAAAGATGATTACTACAGCATAGGAGTTGTAGCAAAGATCAAACAGATGCTCAAGCTTCAGGGAGATACCATACGGGTTCTTGTAGAGGGACTTTACAGAGCCGAAATCGGTGAGATACTTCAGGAGGCTCCGTACATCAAATGTACCCTTGAAGAAGTGAATGAGATAATACCCGAAGAAATCACGCCGCAGATACTGGCGCTCAAAAGAAGCGTAGAGACAGCTTTTGACGAATATGCCGAGCTTACTCACAGGCTCAACGGAGAAACTCTCGGTACGGTCAGAGAGATAGACGACCTATCTGTCTTTGCGGACATAGTGGCGTCGCATATCGATATTAAAATAGAAGAAAAACAGGAGCTGCTCGAAACGCTTGATGTGTGCGAGCGCCTTGGCAGACTGCATGAAATTCTCATCAGAGAGATCGAGATTATGAAAATCGAGCAGGATATTTCGGCAAAGGTCAAAAGTCAGGTGAACCAGAACCAGAAGGAATACTATCTGAGAGAACAGATGAGAGCCATTCAGGACGAGCTGGGAATTGATGAGGATGTTGAAAACGAGCAGAACGAGTGGCTCAAAAAACTCGAAGAGCTGCATCTGCCCGAAAAAACTCATCAGAAAATCGAAAAGGAAATCAGAAGATTTGCCAAAATGCAGCCGATGTCGGCAGAAAGCACGGTTTCAAGAACATATATAGAGACGATTCTTGCGCTGCCATGGAACAAATCCTCAGAATCAGAGGTTGACCTCAAAAAAGCTGAGGAGATACTTGAAAAGGATCATTACGGACTCGAAAAAGTCAAAGACAGAATCCTTGAGTATATAGCCGTGATGAAGCTGACAGAGAGCCTCAAAGGACCTATTCTGTGTCTTGTGGGGCCTCCGGGAGTGGGCAAGACCTCTATAGCAAGATCAATAGCAAGAGCTTTGGACAGAGAGTTTTTCAGAATGTCCCTTGGCGGAGTCAGAGATGAAGCCGAAATCAGAGGACACAGGAGAACATATATAGGCGCTATTCCGGGCAGAGTTATTTCAGGCCTCAAAGATGCCGGCACCAACAACCCTGTATTCCTGTTTGACGAGGTTGACAAAATAGGGGCAGACTACAAGGGAGATCCGGCTTCCGCACTGCTTGAGGTTTTAGACCCTGAGCAGAACAAGGACTATACGGACCACTACCTTGAGGTTCCGTTTGACCTTTCAAAGGTAATGTTTATAACTACCGCCAATACGGTTGAAACAATTCCAAGACCTCTGCTTGACAGAATGGAAATCATAGAGGTAAGCGGATATACAGAAGAAGAAAAGCTTGCGATAGCAGACAGGTATCTGATACCTAAAAAAGTGAAGGAGCACGGCCTCAAAGAAGAAAACATAACCATCACAGAGGGCGCGGTCAGAGACCTTATCAATTACTATACCAGAGAGTCAGGCGTCAGAAATCTCGAAAGAGAAATTGCAAATCTGTGCAGAAAAACAGCCAGAAAAATGGTTGCGGGAGAGTCAGAGCGGTTTGAAATAACCTCTGAAAATCTTTCAGATTATCTTGGCAAGAAGAAGTACAGATATGATATAATAAAAGGGGAAACCGAAATAGGCGTTACAACAGGTCTTGCATGGACCATAGTCGGAGGAGACACCCTGTTTATAGAAACCACAGTTGTGCCGGGTACAGGCAAGCTTGTTCTTACAGGACAGCTTGGCGAGGTGATGCAGGAGTCGGCAAAGGCCGGCATCAGCTATATCAGATCTGTTGCGGGAGAGCTTGGAATCAAAGAGGATTTCTACAAGACACAGGATCTGCACATTCATATTCCTGAGGGAGCAACACCAAAAGACGGACCGTCAGCGGGTGTTACAATGTGTACGGCTATGATTTCAACACTTACCAATACTCCGGTACGCAAAGACATAGCCATGACAGGTGAGATAACCCTCAGAGGCAAGGTGCTTCCTGTAGGCGGCATCAAAGAAAAAGTACTTGCGGCTCACAGAGCCGGCATCAGAAAAGTTCTGCTTCCGGCTGACAACAGAGCCGATATAGACGACATACCTGAAAAAGTAAGAAACGAAATTGACTTTGTTTTAATTTCAAATGCCAAAGATGCGCTTGATCAGGTTCTGGTAAGGCAGGTACTCAAATGAAAATCAAAACCTCACAGCTTGAGGCTGTTGCCGTAAAACGCAGTCAGTATCCCGAGGACAATATGAAAGAGATAGCCTTTGCAGGCAGATCAAATGTAGGCAAATCATCTCTTCTGAACCTTATAACAGGCCGCAGGGCGCTGGCAAGAGTATCGGGCAGTCCCGGCAAGACCAGAACAATCAATTTCTATAATATCAACGGCAGTTTCAGAATTGTCGATTTGCCCGGCTACGGCTATGCCAGAGTATCCAGATCGGTTACTGAAAACTGGGGAGATATGATGGAACAGTATTTTTCGGCAAGGCACAATCTGGTTAAGACGGTGCAGCTTGTGGATATACGCCACGAGCCGTCAAAGCAGGATATTCAGATGTACGAATATCTCAGGCATTACGGTCTTGACGGTCTTGTTGTGGCAACCAAGGCCGACAAGATTTCAAGAAACCAGATTAACAAAAACATATCGGTTATAAAAAAGGCACTCGGAATGAAACCCGAGGACAAGGTGATAGCCTGCTCCGCACTCAAGAGAACAGGGCAGGATGAGCTTTTGGACGAGATAGAGAAATTGTTGGGAGATTAGATGAATTTTTTCAGTTTCAGGGTCATAGGCAAAAGAATCAAAGCCATCAAATTTATGATGCAGGACAGGTCTGTCAAATGGTACAAAAAAGCGATTATTATCGGAGGTATCATTTATCTGTTTTTGCCTGTTGATATAATACCGCCTGTATTCGGGCCGATAGGATTTATTGATGACTTTTTTCTGTGGCTGTTTATTCTCTGGTATCTCAGCGATGAGCTGGACAAATACTGGATGGGAGAAAAAAGCGTTGATCTCTCCAAAAAATACAAGAATACAGTTAATGATGTAAACTATACCGTAGAAGAAGACAAAGGAGGATCCCAAAGTGGCAACTGATACTGTAGGCACTGTTCTCATTACAGAAGAACAGATAAAGGCAAGGGCTAAAGAGATTGGCAGACAGATTTCGGAGGAATTTGCAGGAGAGGAAGTAATGCTGGTAGGCATACTCAAAGGAGCAATGATGTGGATGGCGGATGTTATGAAAAACATCACACTTGACTGTACGATTGACTTTATGGCGTGCTCAAGCTACGGTTCCTCGACAAAAACCTCAGGTGTTGTAAAAATCAACAAGGATCTGGACTCTGACATAGAGGGCAAAAATGTTATAATAGTAGAGGATATTGTGGATTCGGGTATTACATTAAGCTACCTTGAAAAATATCTTGCCAACAGAGGTCCCAAGGCTGTCAGACTCTGTGCGCTTTTAGACAAGCCGTCAGGCAGAAGAAACGATCTCAAAGCAGACTATGTGGGCTTTGAGGTTGAGGATCTTTTCATAGTGGGCTACGGGCTTGATTACAATCAGAAATACAGAAATCTGCCATACATCAGTTATCTAAATGAATAATTTATACATACAAAGGAGAAATATTATGGGTTACGAAGTAAAAATCGGATTATCAAACAAGCACCTTCATCTTCAGAAGGAACACATTGAAATTCTTTTCGGCAAGGGTCACGAGCTGACACCGACAAAACCGCTGGTACAGCCGGGACAGTTTGCATGTGAAGAAAAAGTTGATATAGTGGGACCTAAAAAAACTCTCAAAGGCATCAGAGTTTTAGGACCTGCAAGAGCAGAAACACAGGTTGAGCTTGCCATGACAGATGCAAGAACAATCGGCGTTAAGGCTCCGGTAAGAGAATCAGGCAAGCTTGAGGGAACTCCGGGCTGCAAAATCGTAGGACCTTGCGGAGAGGTTGAAATCGACCACGGCGTTATCGTTGCATTAAGACACGTGCATCTTTCACCTGCACAGGCAGAAGAAGCAGGCGTTAAGGACAAGGACATCGTAAGCATTAAAATCGAAGGCGAAAGAGGTCTTGTATTCAACAACGTGCTTGTACGTTCAGGCGATGCTCACGAAAGAGAAGTTCACCTTGACACTGACGAAGGCAACGCAGCAGGCTGCGGACCTGACGCTGTATGTACAATCATCAAATAGCGAACTGAACACATTAACAGACAGACCGGCATCACAGTATGCCGGTCTGTTTTCTATACAAAGAATTTTTTAATGCTGTCTATAGCTATTGCAACAGAAACATTTCTGTAAAATTCGGTATCGGATATGTCAGGCTGACCTGCAAGAGCCTTGGCTTTGGAAATTCTGTACCTTATGGTATTTGTGTGACAGTTCATCTCTGCCGCTACAGTTGCAAAATCGCCGTGGTTTCTGGAATAGGACAGAACAGTTGAATAATATTCGGGCCTGTCCCTGATGCCTTTTAGGTAAGCCTCTGAGAATTTCAGCACATAAGGGCTTTTGATAAGAGGTGTAATCAGCTTGTATATGCCGATATTGCCATAATATCTGAAATCTTTTTTTTCGGCTTCGGAGGCGCAGTGACAGTAATAGCTTTCTTTGAAGCCAAGGTCAAGATGTTCAAACGCAATATGAACATCGCTCAGAGAAACAGCCAGTCTGCCGGCATCTAACGGCAGAGTGTCAAGAGCTTCTTTGAGTATTATGTCATGGCTTGCCATATCGTTTTTTGATGAGGTTATAATTATAAACAGGCCGTTATCAAAGCCGCAGGTGAGAATTTTATCCTTGAGGCTTCTGTTCCTTGACAGAGACATATATATTCTGTCTGCATTCATGGGAGCATCGTCTGTGTATCTGACATACGCTACTGTGATATAACGCTTCAGCTCTAAAGATATGCCGTAGCAGATTGCGGTAACCTCCTGTGCGGACAGATAGGAGTTTATCATATCCTGTATATTGTCTGTGTTAAGCACGGCATCATCATCGGTATGAAGTGCCGCCATTACCTCAAATATTATGTTTTCGAAATACAGCTCCTTGCCAAAGGAGTATATGGGCAGATTGTGCTCATCTGAAAACTGAAGAACCTCATCAGGAAGCCTGTCAAATATCACATCCTTGCAGGCAATGGCAGATACTCCGCAGTTGTGCAGGGATTTCACTGCATCAATTATGATATCCGGGTTGTCGTATGCAAACAGCAGGCTTGTTATAACGAAGCTGTCCTTCACAAAATCAGTGGTATCTCTGAATTCCGCATCGGGAGCAAACTCATAGTCTGCAATGCCTGCGGTTACAACCTTACTGTCAAGACCGCCGCTGCCTGACAGCAGCTTGAGACTGCCAAGACCGGGTAGCTTCGGTATATCTCTTACTGTTAAAGCCATAATATGCCTCATTTCCGTATATATACTTTTGTGTCTTTATTGTATATCATAGCAAGTGCTTTGTAAAATGTCAAAATGAACTTATAAAAAATCTAAAAAAACTACAAAACAAAATCCCGATTAAAATGATAAAATTGAGAGCAGACAAAACAGGAGGACAAGGATTATATGAAAAGAACATTCAAATCAGACATCTGCCTTTTGGGGGCTGCAATAGTGTGGGGATTTGCATTTGTTGCACAGCGCGACAGCATGGACACCATAGGTCCGTTTCTTTACAGCGCCATACGCATGTTTTTGGGTTCGCTGGCACTGATTCCGGTATTCCTTGTAACAGACAGAATCAAAAACAGCGAAAACACTGTAACGGCTGCACAGAAGAAGGCCGGCCGGAAAGCTCTGATAAAGGGCGGAACAGCCGCCGGAATTGTGATTTTTTTTGCGGCCAATATGCAGCAGGTGGGGCTTGTTTCAACCGATGCGGGCAAAACAGCCTTCATTACAGCATTATACATACTGCTTGTACCGATTATGAGTATATTTATGAAGCACAAAACCAATATAAACAACTGGATCGGTGCGGTAATCGGAGCAGCGGGTCTTTATTTTCTCTGCGTTACATCGCAGTTTACGGTTGCGGCAGGGGATATAATCGTGTTTATAGGAGCCTTCGGCTGGGCTGTTCACATACTCATAGTGGATCATTTTGCGCCTAAGGTTAATGCAGCCAAGCTCACCTGTGTGCAGTTTGCTGTCGCAGGCTCCATAAGCCTTATAGTGTCGCTTATAGTGGAGGATAACACATTTGCTGCGGCAATTGCCTGCGCACCAAGCCTGCTTTATACGGGCATCATGTCATGCGGCGTCGGATTTACACTGCAGGTTGTAGGTCAGAAAAATGCAAACCCTACAACGGCATCTATACTGCTGAGTATGGAATCCGTATTCGGAGCACTGGCAGGATTTATATTCCTCAATGAGACAATGACAGGAAGAGAGCTTGCAGGCTGCGCTCTGATGATGACCGCAGTTATAATCGCGCAGCTTCCGGTGCTGAATCGTAAAAAATGACAGCAATGTTAACTTGCGTTGCTTGCGCAATTTACAGAATTTGTGATACCCTTTTGTCACAGAAGGAGGTGACATATAAATGTTTGGTGAAAATTTGAAGGCTTTGAGAAAACAGAGAGGAATGTCGCAAGAGGTAATGGCGCAGCAGCTCAATGTGGCGCGGCAGACTCAGATGACTATGAGAATGCAGAGGAGCTGATTGGACAGATTGACAGATATTTTGAAGATAACGGAGGGAGCGTTAAACGTACAGACAGATGAGATTACCCCTTTATACTGCACACCGTGTCTGATATAATAACGGTACAGATATATTAAGACTGCGTTTTGCAGCGAAAAGGAGGGGTTCTTATGAAATACAAAATAGAGGGCGGCAATCTCCCTGTGGTGGTTTGTGAGCTTGAAGCGGGAGAGGCAATGATTACTGAGGGCGGCGCAATGAGCTGGATGTCACCTAATATGAAAATGGAAACAACCAGCAACGGCGGAGCAGGTAAGGCACTTGGCAGGTTTCTTTCAGGTGAGAAGCTTTTTCAGAACAGATATACAGCTTCGGGCGGATCCGGAATGATTGCATTTGCATCAAGCTTTCCGGGGTCAATCAGAGCCTTTGAGATAGGTCAGGGAAATGAACTCATATGCCAGAAAGGCGTATTTCTTGCAGGAGAAGATGGTGTTGAGCTTTCGGTATATCTTAACAAAAAACTCGGCAAGGGGCTGTTTGGAGGCGAGGGATTCATAATGCAGAAACTCAGCGGAAGAGGTACTGTTTTCGGCGAATTTGACGGTCATGTTGTGGAATATGAGCTTGAGGCGGGTCAGCAGATTGTAATTGACACAGGCCATCTTGCAGCCATGTCTGCAACCTGCCGGATGGATATTCAGATGGTGCAGGGTGCAAAAAATATGCTGTTTGGAGGCGAGGGTCTGTTTAATACGGTTGTTACAGGCCCCGGCCATGTATGGATACAGACGATGCCTCTTGTAAATGTTGCGGGAATTTTAAGTCCGTATATGCCTGCCGGCAACTGACAGCATTTTTTCATTGCAAACAGAACTGTTTTTCTGTAAAATGAATATATTAATACAGTGCGGAGGATATTATGGCTCAGTTATATTACAGATACAGTACAATGAATGCAGGCAAGTCCATAGAGCTCATCAAGGTTGCATATAACTATGAGGAGAGAGGACAGCGTGTGATGACGCTGATTCCCGCCGTTGATGACAGATACGGCGTAGGCGTTATAACTTCAAGGATAGGCATACAGCGTGAAGCCATGGTTGTCAAGGATGATACCAACATTTTAGAGCTGTTTCTTGCCGAAAAAGAAAAAGGTGATATAGACTGCGTCCTTATAGATGAATGTCAGTTTCTCCGAAAGCATCATGTTGAGGAGCTGATTGAAATTGTGGACACGTTCAATGTGCCGGTAATGGCATACGGACTCAAAAATGATTTCAGAAACCAGCTTTTTGAGGGTTCCTACTATATGCTGATATATGCGGACAAGATAGAGGAAATCAAAACGATATGCTGGTGCGGCCGCAAAGCTACAATGGTTGCAAGAGTAGTTGACGGCAAAATCGTCAAGCAGGGAGAGCAGATTGTAATCGGAGGCAACGATATGTATGTATCGCTTTGCAGGAAACACTACAACGACGGCAGACTCGGTCCCGATGACAGCAAGCCCGAATAGCAGGCAGTGCAGCTTCAAAACACAAAAAATACCAGTAAATTTACAATCTTTTGTATGAGTAAAAGTTTTTTCTCTGAAAAAAATATATTGTGGACAATAAATTTTTTCAGAGAGGAGCTGAACCGGTTGAAAAAAACAAAAAGCATAATTGCAGTTGCGGCGCTTATGGCACTGCTGACATTTGCAGGCTGCGGTGAAAACGGCAAAGATATGAACAGCACCACGCAGACGCCTGACAATGTGACAGAAGATAACTACAGTAACGGCACAGACAGCAGCGACGATGCCGACAAAAACATCAAAAACGATGCCGCAGACGACCATAAGGGCGATGTGACTGACAACGGCAAAGACAAAAACTAAAAAGACAAAAAGGTGGCAATGCCGCCTTTTTTGCGATAGAATATCAGTATGAGCAAAAACAAAAAGAAAAAACAAAGACCGGCGGTTACCGGCATATTAACTAAACACAAAAGAGGCTTTGGATTTGTGATACCCGATGAGGGCGGTCCTGACAGAGATATCTTCATATCGCCTGCGGACATGAACGGAGCCATGGAGGGAGACAGAGTGGAGGTGGATCTGATACCCGAATATCTGTGGCATCAGTCACCTGAGGGAATTATAGCCGGAGTAACAGACCGAAAACTCAAAGAAGTGGCAGGGGTTTTCAGCAGAGGCAAAAAATTCGGTTTTGTCGTGCCTTTAGACAGGAAGCTTAACGAGGATATATATATACCCAAGGGAGCCTTCAGCGGCGCTAAGAACGGAGATTTTGTGGTTGCAGCTATTACCCGCTACCCTGACCGCCAAAACAGCGCAGAGGGAAAAATAACGGGCATACTGGCAAGGGCAGGCGAACCGGGAGGAGATATCAAAGCGATAATCCGCCAGAGAGGACTTTTTTTTACATTCCCGTCAAAGGCCGCAGCGCAGGCAAAGGCCATTTCAAAGTCAGGAATAAGCCCAGAGGACATACAGGGTCGCAAAGACCTCAGAGCAGAGACCATTATAACTATAGACGGGGCGGATTCCAAAGACTTTGACGATGCCGTATCGGTCAGAAAACTTGACAGCGGCAGTTTCATTCTGGGAGTTCATATTGCAGATGTAAGCTATTATATAGATGAGGATTCACCTCTTGACAGAGAAGCCCTCAAAAGAGGCAACAGCGTTTATATAATCAACCAGGTTGTACCTATGCTCCCCAAGGAGCTTTCAAACGGCATATGCAGTCTCAACGAAGGAGAGGACAGGCTTGCACTGTCTGTCGATATGGAGATAACTCCGGCAGGAGAGATTGTAGAGCACAGCATATATGAGAGCGTGATCAGATCAAAGCACCGCATGGTATATACGGATGTTTCGGATATAATTGAGAATAACGACAGAGAGCTTGCCGCAAAATACAGTGATATTTATGATATGCTTATGGATATGAAGGAGCTTGCGCAGATACTGCAAAAAAGACGCGAAGCCGCAGGCAGTCTTGATTTTGATCTTGACGAGGCATATATAACTCTTGACCCAAACGGCATACCTGTCAGCGTCGATCTTTGCGAACGGCGAACGGCAAACCGAATGATAGAGGAATTCATGCTTGCCGCCAACAGAACAGTGGCAGAGCGGTTTTTCTGGCTTGAACTGCCGTTTATATACAGGGTTCACGAAAAACCCGATTCAGAGAAGATTCAGGAATTCAGGACATTCCTGAGAGGTCTTTCAATCAGACTCAAAGGCGAGGGCGGCAATATACATCCTAAGGCTCTGAATGAAGTGCTGGAGCAGGTTTCAGGCACAGCCTGCGAGAATGTTGTCAATACGGTGATGCTGCGCTCCATGAAAAAAGCGTTTTATTCCACCGAGTGTGAGGGACATTTCGGGCTGGCGATGAAATACTACTGCCATTTCACATCGCCGATAAGGCGTTACCCGGATCTTATGGTTCACAGGATTATCAGAGAATATCTGCACGGCCGGATTGACGACAAAAGGATTGAGGCTCTTTCCAGAAAAACACAGAAGGCCGCAGAAACCTCATCGGTTACAGAGCGTGCTGCAATCGAGCTCGAAAGAGATATCGAAAAAATGAAAAAAGCCCAGTATATGTCCGGCCACAAGGGCGAGAAATTCGACGGAGTCATAAGCGGGATTACAGGCTACGGTATGTATGTGGAGCTTGAAAACACAATAGAAGGCCTTGTAAGGCTTGACAATATGTATGATGATTATTACGATGTCTACCCCGAACAGTACAGGATAGTGGGGCAGGTGACAAACAAAGTGTATTCGCTGGGTCAAAAGGTTACCGTCATGGTTCATGATGCCAGCTATTACGACGGCACCATTGACTTTATACTTTGCTGATGGCATGAAGAATATCTCCGGCCTCATCGGCAAAAACAGGTTTCTTTGCAATATCGCAGAGGGAAAGTATGCCTACCACTTTGCCGCCGGAGATTACGGGAAGCCTTCTTACTCCGTATTTTGAAAACAGAAGTCCGGCTGTATGAGAGTCCATGTCAGGACCGGTGCAGACGGGCTTTTTTGTCATTATTTCTCCGGCGCTGTCTGCATTTCCGGCAATATGGCGAAGCACCAGATCTCTGTCGGTTATTATTCCCAGTATTTCTCCCTGATCGCTGCATACCGGCACAGCTCCTATATTGTTTTTTTTCATCTGCTGTGCGATTGTTTCTGCGGCTGCAGAGGTATCCACACAGCTTATTCCCTGAGTCATAAGATCTCTGACAAGCATTTTGTCTCCTTTCATTAAAAAAGCAGCATATGATTATTCATATACTGCCCGTATCGTTCATATATTATTCATCAGTTTTTCTGTCTGTTAGGGTTCCAGAAGCTTGGAACAAACAGGAACAGCAGTGTGAAAAGCTCCAGCCTTCCTATCAGCATAAGAAGCGACATAAACAGCTGAGAGCCGGAATTAAACATGGAGAGGTTTCCCTCTGTTCCGAACATTCCCATGCCTATTCCCGAATTTGACATAATTCCCGCTGCAGTTGTAAGCGTTGTTTCAAAGTCAAGATTGTTGAGCGAAAGCACAATGCAGCTTATTATATATACAAGGAAATAGACCAGTATGAAAGTTGAAATCTGTGACACCATAGGTCCCGAAACAGCCTTGTCGCCTATTTTTACGGCGACCACAGACCGCGGATGTATCCTGCGCTTAAATCCTCTGAATATGAGCTTGAACATAACAACAATTCTGATGACCTTGATGCCTCCTCCTGTAGATGCGGCGCAGCTGCCTACAAACATAAGCATAAACAGAAGCAGCTTTGATAAAACAGGCCAGCTCATAAAATTCGTGAATGTAAAGCCTGATGTTGATATGAAGCTTATAACCTGTATGAAAGCGTAACGCAACGATGAAAACAGGCCGTCGTAAACCCCGTTTATCCAGAGATTAAGCATTATTATAACTGTTGCAGCCGCAATAATTCCAAGAAAAACACGAAGCTCCGTATTTTTGAACAGCTCTTTTATCCTTCCGTTCAAAAGGAAGTAGTAGAGATTGAAATTTATTGAGGCAAATACGGTAAAAACGGTTATAACTATTTCAACATAAAAGCTTCCATAAAAAGCAAGCCCTGTTTCGTGGGTGATTATTCCTCCGGTGCTTATAGTCGAGAGCGTGTTTACCAGTGCGTCAAACACGGTCATTTTTTGGTTGAACATAAGCAGCACAAACTCCGCAGCCGACAGAGCAATATACATGATGTAAAGTATGCGCGCAGAGTCGCTTATTCTGTTGGAAAGCTTGTCTACTTTCGGAGCAGGTGTTTCGGCCCGGGCAATATTCTGTCCGCCTATTCCCATTGCTGGAAGTATCGAAACGGCAAGTATCAGTATTCCCATGCCGCCCAGCCAGTGAGATACAGCTTTGAACAGAATAAGGCTTCTGGGCTCTAAAAATCCGCTTATGGAGGTTGCGCCTGTTGTTGTAAAGCCTGCGGTTGATTCAAATACAGACTGTGCAGCCGTAAGTCCCTCACCTGAAAACATATATGGAAAAGCTCCGAACAGACAGCTTACAATCCAGCAGGATGCAACTATGAGAAATCCGTCTCTTGCAGTTATATGGCTGTAGCGTGCGGGGATTTTTTTGTATACGAGAAATCCCGCAGCAGTAAACAGCACAAAAAACCCTGCAAATGATTTGAGGCAGGCTGTTTCACCGTAAACAGCGGCGCATATGATTGGCGGAATCATACTTATGCCTGTTACCGCAAGTACCAGTGATGAAATTTTGATAAGCATTTTGTAATTTAAGTCCATAATCTCACCTGATTAATATCTGTCCGGGTTCCAGTAATGCGGTATGAAAAACGCAAGAAATGCAAACAGCTCAAGTCGCCCCGCTATCATCAGAAATGAAAGCACGCATTTGGACCAGCCGGAGAATATGCTGAAATTAAGTTCGGGTCCGACAAGATTAAATCCGGGACCTACATTGCCTATGCAGGATATTACCGCCGAGGCGGTTGTAGTCATATCATAATTGTCAACGGCAACCAGCAGTGAGCCTGCAGCAATAAGCACAATATACAGAAAAACAAAGCTTGTTACATTGCTGACAAGATCATTTGAAAGATTGTTGTTTTTGAGTTTTATTTTAATTACGGCATTTGGATGCAGTCTGGTGCCTATGCTTCTCTTGACGAGCTTCAGAAGCACCATTATACGCATAATCTTGACTCCTCCGGCAGTAGAGGAGGAGCAGCCGCCTATGAAAAACAGCATGAACAAAACAGCTTTGGCAAACAGCGGCCATAAATTGTAGTCTGTTGCGGTAAAGCCTGTTGTTGTCAGTACCGATATTACCTGAAATACGGAATCTGCGACAGTGCTGCCTGCTGACTGCCCCTTGCCCGATATAATGAGATCTGCTGCGACAAGCACTGAAGCTGCGGCTGCTGTCAGCGCATAAAGCCTGAATTCCGAATTGCCGAGGAATGCTCCCGGGCCTGTGCGGATTCCCGCAAAATACAGCTTGAAGCTGATACCGCAAAGAAACATAAACAGCATGATTACAATTTCAATATACAGACTGTCAAAATGCGCGATGCTGTCACTGTAGTTTGAAAATCCGCCTGTTCCCACACTTCCGAAGGTGTGTATGGAAGCATCAAAAAGATTCATTCCGCCAAGCATAAGAAGCAGTATCTCAGAGCCTGTGAAAATAAGGTAGATAATGTATAACTGGCGTGTCGCATCCGACAGCTTGGAGATTTTTTTGTGTGTGGAAGCTCCTGTGGATTCCAGTGTAAGATTCTGTTTGCCGGAGGATATGACAGGTCTTACCGAAATTGCAACTATCAGCACTCCTATGCCGCCAAGCCACTGTGTAAACGAGCGCCAGAACAGCATACCATTTGACATGGCCTCTATATCGGTAAGAATTGTGGCGCCTGTAGTTGTAAATCCCGAACAGCTTTCAAACACTGCGTCTGTAAACCTGGGAATTTCACCTGAAACAAAAAACGGCAGCGCGCCGATGAGTGAAAACAGCACCCATACCAGCGATATGATAAAAAAGCCCTCGCGTATTCTGACCGGACCTGCAGAAGGCTTCACTGCTGTTTTTAATATTAAACCTGCAATAAATGCGGCAGCCGCTGTTTTTAAGAATATTACTGCGTTGCCGTATTCGCTGTATATAAGTGATACGATGGCAGGCAGTGCAAAAGTGGCAGAAATTACCATAAGTATTCTGCCTGTGATATTTGCAATAGCCCTGTAATTAAGATTCATTTGAGCACTCCCCTGAAAAATCCCAGCTTGTCTTTGATGCTGATAAGCTTTTCAAGATCTTCTGTTTCATTGAGCAGCGAGAGAATCATTACGATATCCCCGTCCTGTATCTGCGCATCCCCGTCAGGGATTATAACCTGTCTGCCCCTGTGAATTGATGCTATGAGAATTCCCTCCGGAAGGTCAAGCTCATTGAGAGGTTCGAAGGTTATAGGCATTCTGTCGTCTGCAACTATTTCTATAATCTCCGCCTGTCCCTGTATGAGTGTTGAGGACAGGATGTTTTTGGTTCCCTGAATATATCTTACTATATTGTTCGCGCTTATATCGAGAGGATTGAGCGCTATGTCGATACCCATTTTGGATATTATCTCCTCATAGCTTTCTCTGCTGATTTTGGCAATAACATCGTCTATGCCGTGACTCTTGGCTATAAGTGCAAGCAGCAGATTGTCCTCGTCAAAGCCCGTAGCTGTTATGAAGGCGTCCATTTCCTCGAAATTCTCCTCTTCAAGAAGCGTCAGGTCTGTGGCATCGCCATGAAGTATCATTACATTGTTAAGATGGGTCGAAAGATAATGACATCTGTCCTTGTTTATTTCGATTATCTTGACAAATATTCCGAAATCGGAAAGCTTGGAGGCAAGGTAAAGTCCTGTTTTACCTCCGCCTATAATCATTACGCGCTGTATGTCGGTATATTTGCCTTTTTCGATGGTATGCTTGCTGAGAGCTGCTATTTCAAACTTCTCGCCAACAATATACAGTATGTCATCTTCTAATATTTCGGTATCTCCATGAGGTATGATAACCTTGCCGTTTCTGTCAATGGCGCCGATAAGCATATTAGGAAGCACATCGCCTATGTCACCGATTCTGCGGCCTAAAAGCTTTGGAATTTTGTATGCGTGACATTCAAGCAGCGATGTTTTGCTGCTGGTGAAAACGCCGTTGGTAAGGGTGTTTTTTTCGATAAGGTATTTGTATATCTCGTTTGTGATGAGCAGATCGGGGTTGATGATAAAATCTATGCTCATAACCTCTTTGATGAACTCAATCTGATTCATATGCTCAGGGTCACGAAGTCTTGCTATTACCTTGGAGCAGCCTAATGCTTTGGCAAAAGAAGCTATAACGATATTTTTTTCGTCATTGCCTGTTACGGCAACAAGGAAATCGTATGAGCCTATGCCGTTTTCTTTCAGAAAAGCCACGCTTTTGGCATTGCCGGCGATGGTCATAACATCCATCTGTGAGGACAGCCTGTCCAGCAGATCCTCGTCTTTATCTATGACAGTAATGGAATTACCGCCTGTAATCATTGATTCTATAACTCTAAGCCCAAGCTTGCCGGCTCCGACTATGGCTATTTTCATCTGGCACCTCCCGATGCAGTGTTTGCAGTCTGCATAAATTGATGATATACTTCTATTAATAATACTAAGCCATTATACAACTGTAAATGGTAATTTGCAAGCTGTATGGCAAAAACGGGAGGCTATATGAGAATAAAAAGACTTATAGGTGGCGAACTTATGGCAAACGGATATATAATCTCGGACAGAAGCGGCGGCGAATGCTATATTATAGATCCGGGCTGTGAATATAAACGGTATACTGAATATATCAGCAGAGAGAACCTCAAAGTCAAAGGCATACTGCTTACGCATCATCATTACGACCATACAGGTGCGGTGGGGGATCTCAAAAAAAAGTTTGATGTGCCTGTGTGTATTCACAGCAGAGATATGAATATAGATGTCTACCGCAGGAAGCCGGACGTGTTCCTGTCTGACGGGGATATACTTATGCTGGGGGATGAGAAGCTGCAGGTGTTAAACACGCCGGGACACACCCACGGAAGCGTGTGCTTTTTTTCAGAGCGCAGCAGGCTTGCTTTTACGGGGGACACTGTATTTAATGTGGATCTTGGAACCACAGATCTTGCAGACGGCAGTATGCAGGAGATGAGAGAGTCAATAATCAGTATAATAGATAAATGGGACGATGATATTACCATATATCCGGGGCATGGAGATGAATGCACCATGGGATATGTGAGAAAAATAAACAGAGAATTTATAGATATAGCAGGTGATAAAAATGGCAATTAAACTTATAGCGCTTGACCTTGACGGTACAACTCTGAACCAAAGCGGCAGGCTTGCCGCCAGAACCAAAGCGGCTCTTGAAGCCGCCATCAGACGCGGAGTTCATGTGGTTATTGCAACAGGCAGGACTTTTAGCGCAGTACCCGATGAGGTTAAGGAAATAGAGGGAATAGAATACATACTGTCGTCTAACGGGGCAGAGATAAGAAATCTGCAGCAGGGCGGTGCGTGCGTGTATTCAAACTACATTGATGCCACAGCCGTTGAAACAGCTGTGGCGGAGCTTAAAAAATGGGATTTTATGCTGGAGGTGTTTGTGGATGGTACCGCATATACCGACAGCGCGCACTATGAGCTTGCAAAGCAGGGCGGACTGCCTTACAGAAACTCGCAGTATGTGATAGATACAAGAAACCCCGTAGATGATATAATCGGGTTTACTCTTGAGCATAAGGACAGAATAGAAAACATAAATATAAATTTTGACGATCAGAAAGACCGTCTGGCTATGCGTGAGATTCTGAAGAGGCTGCCTGATGTGACACTGACTACATCATTTGATCATAACCTTGAGATAGGCGGTGCGACAACCAGCAAGGCTTCGGCTCTTGAGGCGCTTGGGGATATTCTCGGAGTTTCAAAGGACGAGATAATGGCCTGCGGTGACAGCCCCAATGACGGAGCCATGCTGTCTATGGCGGGTCTTCCTGTGGCTGTGGGAAATGCCAAGGATGAAATCAGGGCTATGGCAGCCTATGTGACTGATACAAACGACAATGACGGCGTGGCCAAGGCAGTGGAGAAATTTGTACTGGAGGGATAGGTTTACGATGATGTGTCTGGTGACAGGAGCCTTGCAATGATTAATATACCGGGACACAGCGAGGGGCAGTGCGCTCTTAAAATCAGCTGATGGGGATTATGCCGAAAAATTGCGGAGAGAGCAGATTGTGCCGGGTATTTCCGGCGGCAGAGCGAAACAAAAAAATCTCTTGAATGAATAAGAGAGCAAAGCCTTAGTGATAAATGTGCAGAGTCTTTTGCAAATCACGATACAGCGGTCAAGCCGCATATGATTCTGCTTTGAAATATACATAATGCCCGGAAATCTGCAAAATCCGGGCAATTTTTGCGCCTGTGAAGCAATTTTTACATAATTGATAAAAACTTTTGTATTTTCAGCGAAAATTTCGTTCTTTGTGTTGACAGTAAATGTAATTAAGAGTAATATGAGCAACAAAAGGAGAAAGTTATGAACGGGATTAAAACTTTAGATATTACAGACAGCAGATATCCTGAAATTCTGAAGCTGATAAACGACCCGCCGAAGCAGCTTTATTACTCAGGAAACATAGAGCTTTTGTCAAACAGGTGCATTTCTATAGTAGGGTCGAGAAAAGCCACAAAATACGGACTTGAAACCGCGCAGAAAATGGCAGGCAAAATAGGAGATGCGGGATTTACTGTAGTAAGCGGCATGGCAGACGGTATTGATACGGCGGCTCACAGAGGCGCATTTAATACGGCAGGAGGTACGGTTGCGGTGCTTGGCTGCGGTATTGATATGGAAAAAAACGAGAGAAGAAGCAGAACTCTTGAGCGTATAAGCGGCAGAGGGCTTGTAATAAGCGAATATCCAAACGGATATCCTGCATCAAAATACACATTTCCAAGACGCAACCGAATTATAAGCGGACTTTCGGCGGCTACGGTTGTGGTCGAAGCGGGGTTTAACAGCGGCTCCCTCATAACAGCAGAGCTTGCGGCGGAGCAGGGCAGGTGCGTCTATGCTGTTCCCGGCAATATAACCAGCGGAGCAAGTCTTGGGACAAACAAACTGATAAAGGACGGCGCGGTGCCTGTCGTTTCAATTAATGATATTTTAATCGATGCAGGCGTATATAATAATGAAGAAACAGACAGACTCGGAAAAGACGAAAAACTCATATACGATATACTCCTGAAAAACGGCGAAATGAGGCTTGAACAGCTGTGTGAGACGGCAGGCAGACGAAAAAGCCTTGTCAGCAGTATAGTCACAATTCTGGAAATAAAAGGACTGGTATTTACAAGCTACGGAAAAATTTTTATTGCAAAATAACTCATTTGCAAATATAATCAGTTTTTGTAAAGAAAAAAATCGAGGAGGTAAATAATGGCTGCAGAGAAGAAAAAAATAAAAAAGAAGATTCTCGTGATAGTGGAATCACCATCAAAAGCAAAGACAATAGGTAAATTTTTAGGCAGCAATTATAAGGTTACTGCATCGGTAGGACATGTGAGAGATCTGCCCAAAAGCAAGCTGGGCATTGATATAGACAATAATTTTGAACCGCAGTATATATCAATAAGAGGCAAGGGTGATTTAATCAAGGCACTCAAAAAAGAAGCAAAAGACGCCTCAAAAATATATCTTGCAACAGACCCCGACCGCGAGGGAGAGGCAATATCGTGGCATCTTGCATATATTCTGGGGATAGATCCGGCCTCACCATGCAGAATAGTATTCAATGAAATCACCAAAAAAGCAATCAGAGAAGCTGTCAAAAATCCAAGACCGATAGATCTTAATCTTGTGGATGCACAGCAGGCAAGACGTGTTTTAGACAGGCTGGTGGGATACCAGATAAGCCCGCTGCTCTGGAGAAAAATAAGAAGAGGTCTTTCGGCGGGACGCGTGCAGTCTGCCGCACTCAAAATCATATGCGACAGAGAAAAAGAAATAAACGCGTTTGTACCGGAGGAATACTGGAACATAACAGCAGATTTCAAAAAAGGCAGGAAATTTTCGGCAAAGCTGGTGCAGTATCAGGGGAAAAAAGCTGAAATTCCAAATGAGGAGACAGCACAGAAGATGCTTGCCGAAATCGAAGCAGGCAGATATGAAGTACGCAGAATAGAGGAAAAGGAGACATCAAGGAAACCGTATGCGCCTTTTACCACAAGCACAATGCAGCAGGACGCCTCCAACAAGCTGGGCTTTAACACCAAAAAAACCATGTTTGTTGCACAGCAGCTTTATGAGGGCGTATCGGTAAAAGGACACGGTACAATAGGTCTTGTTTCATATATAAGAACCGATTCCGTCAGAATTGCAGATGAGGCAAGAGCAGCGGCCAGAGACTATATAAAATCAAACTTCGGAGAAAAATATTACTCTGACAACTATTATTCAAACAGAAAAAAAGAGGTTCAGGACGCTCACGAGGCGATCAGGCCTTCATATATAGAGCTTGCGCCCGACGACATCAAGGATTCGCTTACGGCAGAGCAGTACAAACTGTATAAGCTTATCTGGTCGAGATTTATGGCAAGCCAGATGTCAAAGGCGGTATACAGCAGTATGTCGGTTGCAATAGACAACGGAGATTACGGCTTTAGGGCTGCAGGCTCCAAGATGCTGTTTGACGGTTTCAGGAAGGTATACGGAGCAGCCAAGGGCGAGGACGAGGACAAAATCCTGCCTGAGCTTGCAGAGGGTGAAGAACTCAAGGCGACAGCAATAAGGCCTGAGCAGAACTTCACACAGCCTCCTGCAAGATTTACAGAGGCAAGCCTTGTAAGAGATCTGGAAGAAAAAAACATAGGAAGACCGTCAACCTATGCCCCTATAATCGCAACAATAGTAGAGAGAAGATATATAACCAGAAGCAAAAAAACTCTTGTTCCTACGGAACTGGGATTTCTTGTGACGGATATGATGGAACAGTATTTCAGAGAAATCGTGGATGTGGGATTTACTTCCGATATGGAAGACAAATTAGACGATGTTGAGGTGAAGGGCAGCGACTGGAAGCAGATAGTGGCGGATTTTTACGGGCCGCTTTCAAAAGAGCTTGAAACGGCAGACAGAGAAATCGAAAAAATTGTAATTGAAGATGAGCCTACAGGAGAACTGTGCGAGCTGTGCGGCAGACCGATGGTCAAAAAACAGGGCAGATTCGGGGAATTTATAGCCTGCAGCGGTTATCCGGAATGCAAAAATACCAAGGCAATAGTAAAAGAACTCGATGTCAGATGTCCTCTCTGCGGCAGGAACATAGTGCAGAGAAAGAGCAAAAAAGGCAAGATTTTTTACGGTTGCAGTGGATATCCTGACTGCAATAATGTATACTGGTATAAACCGGTTGATGAAAAATGCCCTGAATGCGGGTCGCTGCTGGTAGAAAAAAAGGGAAAGGGAACCACGTTAAGTTGTTCTAATCCGGAATGTAAATTCACAAAATAACTTTGGAGGTAACTATATGGTACAATTCCATGCAACAACAATATGTGCAGTAAGACGAGGACCTGACGATGTATGTATCGGCGGAGACGGACAGGTTACAATGGGTGAAACAGCCATTATGAAAAACGGCGCCAAAAAAGTCAAAAAAATATACAAAAACACTGTGCTTACAGGGTTTGCAGGATCTGTCGCAGACGCATTCTCACTTACAGAGAAATTTGAAAGCAAGCTTGATGAGCATGGCGGCAATCTCAAGCGTGCGGCAGTTGCGCTGGCACAGCTCTGGAGAAACGACAAGGCGGCGAGAAACCTTGAAGCGCTGATGATAGTTGCAGACAGAGAAAACCTGCTGGTGCTGTCAGGCACAGGGGAAGTAATAGAACCTGACGAGGATTTTGTTGCAATAGGCTCAGGCGGCAATTTTGCGTATTCGGCAGCCAAGGCGCTGTTTAACCATACGGATATGCCGGCAGAGGAAATCGTAAGAGAATCATTAAAAATAGCATCTTCGATATGCGTATATACTAATGATCACATTTCCGTTGAAAAACTGTAGGGAGGTGCGTTATGGCAAACACATTATACAAAATGACTCCTAAAGAAATAGTGCAGGAGCTTGACAAATATATAATAGGGCAGGATGAGGCCAAAAAATCAGTGGCTATCGCCCTCAGAAACAGATACAGAAGAAGTCTGCTTTCTGAAGAAATGAGAGAGGAGATAACTCCCAAAAACATTCTTATGATGGGTCCTACAGGTGTGGGTAAGACAGAGATAGCAAGAAGGCTTGCCAGGCTCATGGACGCTCCTTTTGTAAAGGTTGAGGCAACCAAATTCACAGAAGTAGGCTATGTGGGCAGAGATGTTGACTCGATGATAAGAGATCTTGTCGAGGCATCATTAAGAGTTACAAAACAGTCAAAGCTTGAAGAAAAATACGATATAGCGGACAAAATAGTCGAAGAAAAAATAGTAGAGGCGATAATACCGGGCAAAAAAAAGAACCCTGCCAAAACAGGCTCCAGAAACCCGTTTGACTTCATAATGAACAGCGGAGGATATCAGAGCCAGAAACAGGAATATCTCGAAAGCCGGCAGGAAACCGGCAGCGCAGGCGAGGATTCAGGTGTCGAATCAGCCAGAGAGCAGGTAAGAGAGCAGCTTCGTGCGGGGCTTTTGGAGGAGCAGTATATCGAAATCGAGGTTACGGCGGCTCCAAAGGGCAATCAGCTTGATATGAGCAACGAGGGCATGAGCATTGCCATAGGCAACATATTCGGAGATATGATGCCCGAAAAGAAAAAGAAAAAAAACTGCAAGGTCAAAGATGCCCGCAAAATACTCAGAGAGCAGGAAGCCCAGAAACTCATAGATATGGATCAGGTTACCGATGAGGCTGTCGAAAACGCCGAGCAGAACGGTATCATATTCATAGACGAAATCGACAAAATCGCGGCAGGCGGACAGTACCGTTCGGGAGCCGATGTTTCAAGAGAGGGTGTGCAGAGAGATATTCTCCCTATAGTTGAGGGCAGCGTTGTAAACACCAAATACGGTCCTGTAAGGACAGACCACATACTCTTTATAGGCGCGGGGGCATTTCATGTTGCGAAGCCTACAGATCTGATTCCTGAGCTTCAGGGAAGATTTCCTATCAGAGTGGAACTTGAAAACCTCACCAAAGAGACTTTCGTAAAAATCCTTACAGTTCCCGAAAATGCACTGCTCAAGCAGCAAAAGGCGCTTCTTGAAACAGAAGGCGTTGAAATCGAGTTTGCGGATGATGCCATAGATGAAATCGCAAACATGGCATTTCTTATGAACGAGCAGACCGAAAACATAGGAGCAAGAAGACTTCACACAATACTTGAGAAGCTTCTTGAGGATATTTCCTTCAATGTGCCTGATGTGGAGGATAAACACATCGTAATAGACAGCGAATATGTAAAACAGAAATTTGAAGAAAAAATCCATCCTGAGGATCTGGACAGATATATACTTTAGACAGAAAACAGCCGCAGTTTTGCGGCTGCAGCTTCATACCGGGAGGTATCATATGGAAATAACTCTGAATATAGACGAAAACGTATCTGCGCAGCAGGCGGCAAAGCTTACCGAGCTTGGCAGTCTCGCCGAAGAGGGCATACTGGTAAAGCAGGATTTTCAGAGCGCAGTCAGGCTGTATATGCTTGCCGCTAAAGCAGGAGACCCAAAGGCTTTTTATCATATGGGCAGGATATACATGAACGGTACCGGAGCTGCGCAGGATACTGCAAAAGCAAAGCTTTATTTCAAACAGGGCGCAAATCTTGGTGATACCGATTCAATAGTTGCAATCGGCAGTATATACAGAGATGAGGGCGATATCTCACAGGCCGCATACTGCTTCAGGCTGGCGGCGGAGGCACAAAGCATTGACGGTATGCTCGGATATGCCGGGCTGCTTCTTGAAACAGCAGGCGATGCAGGGGAGATTATGAAGATGTACCGAAAAGCCGCAGAACTCGGAAGCGCAGATGCCGCAGAAGCTCTGGGCAGAATTTACGAGGACAGAACCGGCCCGGAATACAGCCCTGATATAGCTGTTTTCTGGTACA
>CAVDMD010000008.1:0-30789 GCA_963609975.1 bacterium
CATTATAAAGTTCCAGCATTTTCTCTTTGTCGTTAAACAGAGTCCTGAACATACCATCCTTAAATTCTCTGTTTACTTTAGCCTCTTGAGCTTTCATTGGTTTACCCTCCAATCATTATTTTTTTCACTACAACTACTTTACTATATTATAATTGTAATGTCAATTTTTACTTTTTTCCTCTAAAGGTTGTTCAATTTCCAATGATTAGGGGCATTTTTTTCGAAATAAAATGTAAAAAACCGCTTCATTTGTCCACCTTATTAAGGTAAATTATTTGCTCCGGATTCTGCAGCCGTACCTGCACTAAGTAAGAGTACCTTTGTAACCGGTGCTGCAAAAAAGCACATTAAAAGCAAAAACAACACTGCAGTCCGTATGGCTGCAGCGTGTCAAACTATGCGATTATTATGTTATTATTCTAAAAAAGGAAACAGGTTATATCTATAGAGGAATTACCTCTGTTTCTGCTGTGATGTCAAGTGCCGCCGCATAAGCAAGATACTTGTCACATTCTTCATATGTAAGCATATCGGATGAAAGCAGACCTGTCTGAGTGTAGTCGTCGTTTACAAACATCTTTGTAAACAGTGAGCCGCACTGGCCTGTCAGATACTGTTCGCCTGTGATTCCGGCTTTTTCAAAGCTTTCTACACAGCCCGGAGCATATACATATGTTTCAATCCTGACTTTTTTGCCGTCTTTGATACCGGTAGCCTCCGATACAAATGCGCCCTCGTCTTTAACCAGACCCTCGTCAAGGATTTCTTTGATTTCGTCGTGGTATTTAGGAGCAGGAGGAATATGTGAAACTATAACGTCAAACGGAACGAATGTATGTCCCTTGTATGTTTCTTCTTCTCTGTTTAACAGGCCTGCTCTGTAAAGAGGTGTAGCAAAATCAATGCCTACTCCGCCATACTTGAAATTTATATTCTTGGCTCCCTTGTAATGCGTATCCTTGTTAAGTCCCATATATACAGTTTCGTCATGGGCGTGCTCAACTAAAGTGACTTCTTTTGCGCAGCCCTTGAAATGTCTTGTTACAGGCAGCGAATGAGGCTCTGTTTCGACCATAACGCCGTCCTTTAATGCGAATGTCGGGTCTGTCATATCTGATAACGCTGTAAACGGCGACCACCAGAAAGGCAGAAACCTCTTGGCTTCAACACCCTCGTACACCATCATAAGAATGTCATCGCAGGTGTCGAGAAGCTGCATATTCTTTTTGGTTACCACGCACATCAGTCCCGGCGCCGAGCCTGTGCCCATTATTGCCATTTTGCCTATTGCGGCAAATTTTTTGCCGTAATCATCGTACAGCTTCTGAATGCAGTCAGGCCACCATTCGTACCACTGTCCGTCAAGCACATCTGTTGCCGCAAAATCCTGATAGTTTGCTTTGACTTTAAGAGCTGCCTCTAAAACATTCTGACCGAATCTGATAGGAAGCGCGTTTACGATAAGATCAACGCCCTCGCCTGCTTTGGCAATGCTGTCAATATCGTTGGCATCAATATAGGTACCCTCTGCTTTTTTGAGAATTTTAACTAACTCGTCTACAGCCTTGTGGTCTGCATCTGCACATATGATTTTTTCAACATTTGGTTCTTCGTCCATTCTCTGTGCAACTGTTGAGCCCTGTGCTCCAACGCCTACGATTAATATCTTTTTACCCATTTTACTTCACACCTCACTTAATTTTGAAAATGGTTTTCTGAATATTTCTAATTGAGCGCCCTTTGTAATAATATTATAGCCATAGGACTGCAAACAAAACCATAGACGTTTTATCGCAGTTTTGATATAATTATATAAAAAAACGACTACAAACGAGGTTTTTATGTTAATATCACAGGGAAAAATAGATTTAATAGAGGGAACTCCGATGGGGGTCAGGGTGTATGAGGCGCTTCACGAGCCGGCGCATTTTCACAGCGACTGTCTGGAGATTGTATTCTGTGCCAGAGGCAGGCTCAACATCAGAATCGCATATGAGGAGCTGACGATAAAAGAAGGCGAGATAATTCTCATAGATACAGATGATGTTCACTGCATATCCTCCGACAGCGAAAATCTGCTTATCTCGTTTTATATAGACCAGACCTCTGAGCTGTTTGGCAACAGCGATCTTGTAAATATGTCTTTTGTATGCCACAAGGGAGAGATACACCCCTCAATGGAAAAAAAGATAGACTATATGCACAAGCTGCTGCTTACCATGTTTTACACATACATTTCGCCCAGATACACAGACCCTGAAAAAAAGTTCCTCATAAACAGAATCGCTGTGCGTATTATGGATATAGTGGAGGAGAATTTCTCGGTGTTTTACTGGATGAACGACCCCAACCAGTTCCCGGATGACGCCAAGGCCAGATTCGAGCATATATTCGCATACATCTACAAAAACACCAGAGGCCGCATGACCATAGAGGAGCTTGGAGCTCTGGAGCATATAAACCCCAATTATCTGTCCCAGTTCCTCAAAAAAACCTCATTTCTGGGGCTTCGCGGACTGAGAACATATATCAGAGTATACAAGGCTGAGCTGCTGCTGCTTACAACGGATATGAGCATTACCGACATATCCTATCAGTGCGGATTTTCGGACCCCAAATATTTTTACCGGGCATTCAAACAGTGGTACGGGCATACCCCGCTTAACCACAGGAAGCTTTACAGGGAATACGCTCTGAATAATGTTGACAACAGGGAGATAGACATAGCGGAGATAAGAGATGAGCTTGACGACCTGATTTCGTATTATCAGGCGGAGCTTCAGCTCAAACTGTCGGACATTAAATAATGTCCTGTTAAATGCGCAGAATATATGGTATACTTTTGAGACAGACCTTTTTCAGGAGCAGTAAATGTTTTTATCCAACGACTTTTATAACTTTCTTTATATCGCAGTAATCATTCTGAGCGGCATCACGTTTTCACTGACACTGATACTGAGCGCAAGAGAAAAAGACGAAAAGCACAGAGCGCTGTATTTATTTACGGGGGCAGTGTTTGTTTTTATGATTATAGATTTCATAGTATACTATTATCTTGACGGAAGCGCCTCCGGCAGTATTGTGTTTGCAATGATTACCGTTTCGGATATTATGTTCTGCGCCGTTGTTACGGCATGGGTGTATCTGCTTGTGGCACAGTCGGATATGCAGCAGAAGATACCGATGAAGCTTGTAATACTGATTTCTGTCGTTTATGCGATCTCATCGCAGATTCTCTCGATTACACTCGGCAGATTCGACTCGTTTATGCTTCATGTTCAGAGCGGAGCCGGCAAGGTGGTGCTGCAGATACTCAATATTTCATACGACCTGACGATAATCGCCATAGGCATTATATGTATGGCAGCTCTTTTCAAAAGATTTCAGAGAAACATCGGCAGAGCGGTAACTCTCGCACTGTCGGCAATCCTGATAGGCTATATGCTGTGGATCATATACTGGGACTACAGCGTATGGTTTGAGCTTGAGGACAATCTGATGTCAATATATGCGATGGATCCGCTCATCCTTATCGCCGCGGTGTTCAGCTGCGCTCTCATATACTATTTTTACAAAAAAGACCCGCTGAGACTGGGAGAAAAACAGATTGCCTCTGTTGACGCCATAGCTGCCATATCAGAGAAATACGGCCTTTCCCAAAGAGAAAGAGATGTCATAGAGCTTCTTAATTCGGGGCTCAGCAATCCTCAGATAGCAGAGAAGCTGTTCATATCCGAAAACACAGTCAAAAGGCATATCAACAGCATATTCAAAAAAACAGGTACGGCAAACAGGCACGAGGTGCTGTTCAAAATAGCGAATACCGACAAAGTGGATATATAGAAAAAGCGGTGCAAGCATTTTGAGGGAGTCACTATCTGAATTGTTTTCTGCCTGTCAGGCAAAGCAAGTTATGAAAAAACGGATGAAGGGGTACTTAGGATATATTCATATAACCTTGAGACAATTCCGGCCGAGAAGCTTGAAACAATCATTTCAGGGACGGAAGTATTGTGAAACAAATACATTTGCAAGGGGAATCGCCTATGAGGATATATGTGACTCAATAAAAGAGCTTATGAAGTTAATTTCAGATTGAAAAACCCGGTAATAGCCAATATAAACAAAGTGAATATATAATCCAAAGGCTGCCCGAAAAGGCGGCCCTTAAAATTTTTTTGCAAAGTATAAAAAGCAGATGAGCCTTGATTTTTTAATGAAACGAGGCGGATATTTCTGCTGAAAAAAAGATAACAAGAACAAATTATGCGAAAAAAAAGAATTGACAGAAAATTACGCAGGTGTTACTGTTGTTAAAGAAATCATTTTATATTTTTAACGAGGAGGAGTGAAAATGAAACGAAAACTACTGACCTGCATAACAGCGCTGACGGTGACAGTCGCAATGTGCTTCACAGGCTGCGGCAGCAGCGGAGTGAGCCTTGACTCAGACCTGTCAATGACAGCAGATGTTGAGAAGTATGCAAACGCACTGGATTTGGAGTACGCATACAATCTGACAGAAAAACTCGCCTATGACGAGGAATACTGGGACTGCGAGCTGGGCTGGAGAACAGCAGGCTCTGATGCAGAGCACAGATGCGCTGATTTCCTTGCAGAGGAAATGGAAGCCATCGGACTTACCGATATTGAAAAAATCCCGACAAAGGTTGACAAATTCCAGTTCAATGATTCCAGCCTGACAGTAGAGGGAACGGAAATCGATCTTGTTCCCGCCGCTTATCAGTGCACAGGTACGGATAAAGACGGCATTACAGCGGAAATCGTTGATGTAGGCACAGGCTTTGAAGCAGACTATGAGGGTCTTGATGTCAAAGACAAAATAGTTATTGCACAGGTAGACCAGTCAAACGAATCATGGATTGACGGCTACATAAGACAGGCTCACGACAAAGGCGCTGCAGCTCTTATCAGCTATGCAAACAGCGGCTACGGAGAGCTCAACGAGGACACAGTAAACGTTCAGGATATATGCTGTCCGGATCTGATTCCTACAGTTGCAGTAAGCTACAATCAGGCGCAGGATATATTAGAGGCGGTAAAAGCCGGAAACAGCACTGCAAATCTGATGATAGACGCAGAGTTTGAGCCGGGCGAAGGCACCACCTACAGTGTTGTTGGATATATCAAAGGTAAATCCTCAGACCAGCAGATAATGCTGTCGGGTCACTACGACAAATACTGGTACGGTTTTCAGGATGACTGCGCTGCAATAGGCATGGACTTCACCATAGCAAAAGCCATGATAGACTCAGGATATGTTCCCGAAAATGACATCGCGGTAGTTGCTCACGGCGCAGAGGAATGGGGCGCAACAGACGCTCAGTTTGACTGGACAACAGGAGCATGGGGCGTAATCGACGAGGCCAAACCTGAATGGGCAGAAAAAACAATAGCAATGCTCAACTGCGAGCTTCCTGCTTTTGAGCCTGAGGACAAAACTCTGAGAGTTTCGTGCGTTCCGGAATTCGGAACAATGAGCAAAAAACTCATTGAGGAATCAGGTATTGTTCCTATGACAGAAATCGCACTTGAAGCAGAGCCTGTCGATGCCAGCAACATGGAGGACGGTGTTTCCTACAGATGGCATGGCGTGCCATACCTCATAAACGGATTCCTCGGCGACAAATTCATGTGCCAGAGATACCACACAACAGAGGACAGCAAGGAAACATGGTCAGAAGCGACAATGCTCGGCAACCTCTACTGGTACGGCGCATATGCAATATATATCGACAAAACTCCTGCCCTTGAGCTTGACATGACCAAAACCTGCGACCGTCTCGAAGCAAACCTGAACGAGGATGTTGCCAAAGAAGCCGGCGTTGACATCGAAAGCTACAAAGCCGCTGTTGCTGACATGAGAGCTGCGGCAGAGGATTACAATGCAAAGATTGCAGAAATAAATGCGGCATATGAGGAAGCTGCCAGGGCAGAGGAGGACACTGCCGCAATCAGAGCCGAAGGCGTGGAGCTTAACAGCCGGACTCTTGAAATTTTCGCGCAGATTCAGAAATACTTCTTTGAAGCAAATATGGAAGATGTGGCATACGGACATCCTACAATAAACAGCAATGTCGAGATATTAAAAACGGCAATAAGCGCGCTTGAAAACAACGAGCTTACAAATGACGACGAAACAGGAGCCGTAGATGTTCTGTACGGTCTGAACGGCGGTCTTGAATACAACTATTACATATTCGGAGTAAACGGCTCGGATGCCGTTACCAAAATGTATGACCAGAAATACATATCGACAGACAAAACTTTCTGGGGAACAGACTCAATGCCGCCTGTAGTTTACACAGGACATACGACATATGAGCTTGTCAGGGCAGCAGGCGGTGATTCAGATGCGGCTGTTACTGATGAAGCTGTTAATGTCTACAAAAACGCTCTGACAGACACACTGAAAAATGTCAGAACCTACGCGGACAATGAAATCAAAGACATGGCAAAAATAACAAAGCTGATGAAATAACGATAACAGCAATATACGGGAAGGCTCTTTCGCAGAGCCTTCTTTTTGTGATGCCTGTAAACATTTCAATATGCCCGCATATATCATTGCTGATCCGCAAGTGCCATGCCAATCAGACGATCCGTCTGATCCGCCATAAACAGAGGAATATTAAGCACATCATCATCCAGTTTCAGATTGTTAAGCGAAAATCGTATACGAAGCCTTACCCTGCCTGAAAACAGCTCCTTGAACTTTTTCAGACTCCTGCCGGATGTATTTGCTTCAGATTTGACTTCAACAGGGAAAATATCATTCTCTCGCTGAATCAGAAAATCCACCTCGTACGGAGGATTGTTTTGTGCCCAGTAGCGAGGCGTCACTTCAAACTGTGTAATCAGAGTCTGAAGCACAAAATTCTCAGTCAGCGCGCCCTTAAACTCAGTGAACAGACGGTTTCCTTCACCAAAAGCAGTAGGAGCCAGCTGCGCCAGACGGCGGAGCAAACCCACATCTGCCAAATAAATCTTAAACGCTGACATATCATCATAGGCTGCCAAAGGAAGACCGGGAGCAGTGCTGCGGTAAATTTTATGCACCAATCGGGCATCCACCAGCCATTGCAGTGCATCCTCGTATTCACGGGCACGGGCACCTTCTTTAACTACCCTGTAAATAAATTTTTTGTTTTCTCTTGCCAGCTGCGAAGGAATTGCTTTCCAAATCATAGAAATTTTCGGAAACTCTCTAATGTCGGGGTGTTTTGCAAAGTCACGTTCATAAGCCCCTATAATTCCGGACAAGACGTTCTGCATAGCAGCAACATCACGCGCCTCTGTCCACATCAGAACAGATTCCGGCATACCGCCGGTAACATAGTACATCTTCAGTTTCTCATACAGCGGATTGAAAAACGCGTCCGGAATCGGCTCAATAGTGTCCACGCTTTCTAAATATGTGACAAGGTTTTTATCTCCGTTGGCAATCAGAAATTCCGAGAAAGTCATCGGGTCAATCTGCATGAAATCGACCTTGCCGACAGGAAAAGAAGAAGGCTGTGCCAGCGTAATGCCCAGCAGAGAGCCTGCACAGGCAATATGGTACTGCGGAGCGTTCTCACAAAAATACTTCATAGAATTGATGACTTTAGGGCAGTCCTGCACCTCATCAAAAATAATCAGGGTGTTTTTCGGCACAATCTTCTGGCCGCTTGCCAGCATCAGATTCTGCAGGATTCGATCAACATCCTTTGTGCTCTCGAAAAACTGTCTGTATTCCTCGTTTTCATCAAAATTAAAATACGCAGTATTTTCATAGTAACGCTTACCGAATTCTTTCAGAATCCATGTTTTGCCGACCTGACGAATGCCTTTCAAAATAAGGGGTTTGCGATAAGGCGATTCTTTCCATTCAAGCAGTTTTTTCAAAATCAATCGTTCCATAAAAACGCTCCTTCACATTATTATTGATATTTAGTGTCGTAAAATCACACTTTTATTATATTATACAGGCAACACAATTCCAATACCTTTTCACAAAATTAACTTTGTGATGCCTGTAATAAATTTCTTTAAGTTTTTTTGATTAACGTGTAATATGAAAAGAGAAACATCGTCTATATATATGAGTACTCAAAGAAAAGGAAGGAATAAACTGTGGAGGACAATATCATTGTAGAACTTATTTATGCTCGTGATGAAAACGGACTGAAAGAAACCTCCGCCAAATACGGCAGGCTTCTTTTAACCGTTGCAAAAGGGATATTATTCAGCCCTGAAGAATCTGAGGAATGCGTAAATGATACTTATCTGAAAGTATGGAACGCCATACCGCCTCAAAAACCCGCTTTTTACAAATCATTTATATGCAAAATAACGAGAAGGCTTTCTCTGGACAGGTACAGATACAGCCACAGAGATAAACGAAACGAAGAAAACTGCATACCCTTAAACGAGCTGGATCGTGAAATAGTATCAGATGATTTTACAGAAAAGCAGCTGGCGGAGGCAGCTTTAAAACGTGATATAAACAGTTTCCTCAAAAGCCTTGATGCGACAGGGCGGGTTCTTTTTATAAAAAGATACTTTATGCTCGAAAGCGTGAGCAGCATTTCGCAGCAGCTTGATATTCCCGAAAACAGCATCAGTGTGAAACTGTTTCGGGTAAGAAAAGAACTCAAAAAATATCTTATGAAAAGGGGATACAGATTTGAATAGAATTAATTTACTGGAAGCATTAAACCTGATTGATGACAGGCTGATAGAAGAAACAATCGATATTGACACCCCGCAGAAGCTGAGGAGGGTGATTGCGGGAGAAAAAAACGGAAAACTCAAAAAAGCATTTCTCGCCTGTGCTGCGTGCCTGTGTCTTGTTTTAATAGGAGCAATAGCATTTAATTCTCCGCAGGAGCAGATACCGGAAACGCAGGCGGGCAATCCTGTTGTCGAAGTGGCATCTTCTGATGAAATGGAGAAATCTCTGGGATATGATGTGCCTGTAATAGAAGAAAAAGAGGTGGCCTCATACATCGTTATAGACGACGGACAGAATTCCAAGCATGGAAGAATTGTATACTCAGATGACACACAATTTGATATGGAAGAAGGTCAGACAGATGCCAGCGGCATCAGCGGAGGCAGCAAAGAAAAAACAGAAACAATATGCGAAACAGCTGTTGACATATACAGCTATGAAGATATCGAATACGGTACATGGAGCGATGATACCTGCTCTTATGCCTATTCCGCACCTGAATCCTATGCAGATCTCGAAAAAGACATTCAGACGATTATAGAGAATACAAAACAAGGAGCTGATAACAAATGAAAAGAATTTTAACCGGAATAATGGCGCTTATTATGATATTCAGCGCAGCAGTATGTGTATCTGCAGCCGACACAGCCTCAGGCAGCGCCAAAACCATAACACCTGCCAAAATAGAAAAGCAGATTAAAGCAGCAATAGGCAGCAAAAACTACCACTGTAACACCGGTATCAGTGAAAAAACACTTGCAAACACCTACGGGCTTGATATGAAAAAAATCAAATCCTATGTTGCAAAAGAAAACTCGGTGCCCAGTGTATATATGGATACGGTTATCGTATTAAAAGTCAAAAAAGGCTATGCGGCCACAGCCGTCAAGAAACTCAACAAGGCTTATGCGCAAAAGGTTGACTATATCAGGCTTTATCCTTTTGATGTTGCAAAGGTAATGAATGCAAGAATATACAGAAACGGCAACTATGTTGCATTTGTTCTGGCAGGCAAAAGTCCGTCGGATGATATGAGCACCAAAAAAGCCACAAAACTGGCAAAATCGGAATACAAAAAAACAGATAAGGCATGGAAAAAAATCTTCGGAAAGAAATCCAAAAATTATGCCGTTGTTCCGGCAGCATCAACAGAAAGTGAACAGAACACAGAAACTGCAAACCCTCTGACAGAGGTTGCTGTATACAGCTTTGAAAACATTACCTACGGCATATGGAGTGATGACACCTGCTCATACGCTTATTCACAGCAGCAGGGAAGCGGCGATATTGAATCCGCAACAGGCATGATTATAGAAAACACAAAATAAAGTAAGTACGGCAGACAGAAACACAGCATAAAACAGCTATTTGTGCTATGCTGTGTTTTTTATGCCCGAAAACAGGAGGGAGGACAATAAAAATGGTGTTTTCAAGTCTTACTTTTTTGCAGCTGTTTTTGCCGGTCACTCTGATTTTGTACTATATAGTACCGCAAAAATACAGAAACGGACTTCTGTTTGCACTAAGCCTTATTTTTTATGCGTGGGGAGAACCGGTCTATGTTTTTCTGATGATATTTTCAACAGTTTTAGATTACTGCTGCGGCCTGTATGCCGACAGATACAGAGGCAGCGCCAAAGCAAAAATTCCCCTTGTCATTTCAGTGGCTGTAAACCTTTCGCTGCTTTGCCTGTTCAAATACAGCAATCTTCTTGTAGGCACGGCAAACAGCATACTGGGAACGGATATGCCGCTTCCCGACCTGCCGCTGCCGATAGGAATATCCTTTTATACATTCCAGACCATGAGCTATACCATAGACGTATACAGAGGCGACACCGGAGTACAGAAAAACATAATATCCTTCGGAGCCTATGTCGCTTTGTTTCCGCAGCTTATTGCAGGCCCTATTGTCAGATACCGTACCGTAGCGGAGCAGATAGACTGCCGGACACATACCGCAGACAAATTCAGCGAGGGAGTGAAACGCTTTATAACAGGGCTTGGCAAAAAGGTAATACTGGCAAACAATATAGGTCTGCTGTGGGAAACAGTTCAGTCAATGGACAGCGCTCAAATGAGCGTGTTTACCGTCTGGCTCGGACTTGCGGCATACGGCATGCAGATTTACTTTGATTTCTCAGGATATTCGGATATGGCCATAGGCCTCGGCAAAATGCTGGGTTTTGATTTTCCCGAAAACTTCAACTACCCTTTCATTTCAAGGAGTATAACAGAATTCTGGCGCAGATGGCATATGTCTTTGGGCACATGGTTCAGAGATTATGTATATATCCCTCTGGGCGGAAACAGATGCAGCAAAACAAGACAGCTTTTCAATATAGCTCTCGTATGGCTGCTGACAGGTTTCTGGCATGGGGCAAGCTGGAATTTCCTGATATGGGGAGCTTTTTTCGGAGTCCTCCTTATAGCCGAGAAATATTTCCTGCTTGAATACCTTGAAAAAGCCCCCGCTGTGACAGGACATTTATATACACTGTTTTTTGTGACGGCAAACTGGGTGTTCTTCGTATTTGAGGATATTTCAAAAGGCCTTGAATTTCTGGGCATGATGTTTGGAAAAAACGTGCCTCTTATCAATTCCGCCGGCACATATCTTCTGTCGTCATACGGTCTGCTGTTTGCCGTATGTATCATAGCCGCAACGCCGCTTGGAAAAAAAGCATATGCGGTGCTTGAGAAAAAATGCGGCGGCAGAAGCTTTGCCGCTTTGAACGCGACAGGCACGGCAATAATTATTATTTTAGCTGCGGCCTATCTTATCAGCGGATCATACAACCCGTTCCTGTATTTCAGATTTTAGAGGGGAGAGTGCTTTATGTATAACAAAATATCGGCTGTAATATTCTGCGGGCTGCTGGCTCTGAGCATTGTCGCCGGAATTGCAGTCCCCGACTCGGATTACTCCGAAAACGAAAAAAGACTTCTGGCGCAGTTTCCGGAAATATCGTTTGAAAGCTTTTTCTCCGGATCGCTTGAAGACGATACAGAAAGCTACCTCGCCGATCAGTTCCCTGCAAGAAACAGCTGGATAGCGGTTAAAACCGTAACAGAGCGTATTACCGGCAAAAAAGAGGACAGCGGAGTGATCTTTGCAAAAGACGGCTACCTGATAGATAAATTTGATGAATACGACAGCAGACAGTACGAGGCCAATCTCAAAGCCGTAAAAAACCTGTCGGACACATTAAAAAACCAATACAGTATCAGCTGCACCCTTTTGCTGATACCCACCGCAGCGGAGATTATGGATAACAAGCTCCCTGCAGGGCTGCCCGAAAAAAGCCAGAAAAAAATGATTGAATATGCAAAAGGCATGGGAATTGATGCGGTGGATCTGACAGACATACTAAAAAAGCACAACGATGAATATATCTACTATATGACAGACCACCATTATACAAGCCTCGGAGCATATTACTGCTACAGCGGCTGGAAACAGAGCAGAGGAGAAACACCGAAACCGCTGTCATGCTGGAAAAAAACAACTCTCAGCGACAGCTTCCGCGGCACAACTTATTCCAAAGTAAATTACCCTCCGGCGCCTTATGATACAATCACAGGCTACTGTATGAACACAAAACACAAGGTCAGCTATAACGACGGCGACTTTATCACAGATACTATCTACGAAAAAAAGTATCTTAAAGGTCAGGACAAATACGGTGTGTTTTTTAATTCGAATCAGGCAACAGCAGTAATAAGCGGGGACGGAGAAAAAAATCTCCTCCTGATCAAGGACTCCTTTGCCAATACATTTGCACAGTTTGTAATTGACGAATACAGCACAACGCATATGATTGACATGAGGTTTTACAGAGGAAGCATTACAGGCTACATCTCAAAAAACAATATTGACGAGGTGGTTGTTCTTTACAGTGTGCCGTCCTTTGCGGAGGATGAATATATTCAGTACTGCATGGACTGATCTGCAGCAGGCAATCAAATTGCATTACTACTTTGCAGTTGCCTCTTACATATTTGCGGCGATTGCGAATTTTTAGAAAATTAACACCCTTGTGCTATTGCCAAACAGGACAAATAAATGATATATAGTCTGTATAAGACGTTTTGAGTGCCCTTTTGAAACGTCGGCGGAACGAGTCTTATACATTCCGCCCTGCAATTATATTATTCATTTTTTCTAAGGAGGTAAGAAATGAGTCAGCATACACAAGGTGTTGCAGGACTGAAAAAGCATGACATCAAAGTATCAGGAATAGTTTTCATGCTGTACTGTCTTGTTGGAGCGGGGGCTTTTGGTATTGAGGAAATAATACCTGCATCAGGTCCCGGCATGACATTGATCCTTTTAATGGTATTCCCTATAATCTGGGCCTACCCTATCAGCAATCTGGTTGCCGAATGCGGCGCGGTTCTTCCGTCGGAAGGCGGCGTGTACGTATGGGCAAAGGAGGCCTTCGGCGAGTTCTGGGGTTTCCAGACAGGCTGGTGGGCGACAGTGTCCACATATATCTGCAACGGTACATATGTTGCGCTTGTTGCAGGCTATGTAAGCCAGATGATACCTATGAGCGAGGCAGCCGTGCAGGCAGTCAAAATAGGTATGATTCTCATTTTCACAGTCATCAACCTTATGGGACTTAAAGAAGTCGGACAGGTAAGCACCATTCTTTCAATTCTCATAGTTATGGCCTTCGCACTTGTTGCGGTTGTAGGCTTTATCAACTGGCAGACAAATCCTATGGAGCCGATGCTTCCTGAGGATTACGGCATCCTTGACGGAGTGGGCGGAGGCATCTGCATATGTATATGGATGTACTGCGGATACGAATGTATATCCAATATGGGCGGTGAGGTTAAAAATCCTCAGGTAATCCCTAAGGGACTCATGATAGCCATGCCGCTTGTAGCGCTTACATACATACTGCCTACTATCGGCGGACTTGCAAGCCTTCCTGCAGGAAGCTGGGAGCTGTGGTCAACAGACGGCGGCTTCAGCGGCGAATCAATAGGCTATGCAACAATCCTTACAACTCATCTGGGTCAGGCATGGGGCTATGTATTCCTCGTAGTTGCCATCGTATCACAGTGCGCTATCTTCAATACATATCTTGCATCAGGCTCAAGAGGCTTCTTCGTACTTGCAGACGATCACCTCTGCCCTCAGTTCATGGTAAAGGTATCAAAAAAGAGAGGCGTTCCGTACATCGGAGTTTTATCCCTTTCGGTGGTTACACTTATTCTCTGCCAGTCGGATTTCACAACGCTTGTAAGTATGGAGGTTGTATTTATTCTTGCAATATATATAATTATCCCTCTTGCAGTTCTTAAATTAAGACACAAGCTCCCTCTCGAAAAGAGAAAGGAAAGAGGCCTCTACTATATCAGAGGCGGCAAGCCTGCAATGATATTCTATGCAGGATTTCCAATGGTAATAGCGGTGATTGCGCTGCTTATCAACGGTACCGATTATCTGGCTGTCGGCCTGCTGGCACTGCTCAGCGGTCTTGTGGCATACTTCATATTCAAAATCGCATTCGGCGGACTTGCGGTTACAGACCCTGAAGGCAATCCTGTAAACCCTAAGACAAAGCTTGCGGTCGGAGATACAGTAAGAGTCGGTGTGTTCCTTATCTGCGCCGGAGCTCTGTCATTCTTCGGTCAGTTCTGGCTCAAATGGTATGAGATTGATTACGGCGAATGGGGACCTGATGATTACGATATGTTTTCAGACTGTATCCCGCAGGTGCTTGAATACCTGAAATGGCTTGGACTTGCAGCTCTTGTAATCGGCATAATCCTTGCCCTTGCCGGCAGGAAAAAAGACGCTCCGCTGCCGGAAAAAGAAGCGGATATAGACGCCCTTATGGACAAATATCTCAATGAAGAAAAACACGATTTATAGGTAAAAGCATAAATGCAGGACTGCAGCCGCAAGGCTGCGGTTTTGTTTTCAGGGGAAATTTCTGTTTTTGCCCGGCATAGTGAAAATTCACTGAACAAGGTGAATAAAAGTGAAAATTCACTTCAAAATGTTGAAAAAGTGAAAAAACGAATATAATAATAGATAAGAAAAGGCGGAGGTGTTATATATGCAGTATGAAAATGAGTGCATTGAATATAAATTGCAGATGACTGATGATATTTATAAAGAGGTTATCGCATTTGCAAATACTGAAGGCGGCATTATCTATATAGGGATTGATGATAACGGCAATCCAATCGGTGTTGATGACGTAGACGGCACCTGCACACGGCTTACCAATGGTATTCGTGATGCAATTCAGCCGGATGTGACAATGTTCGTGCGATACAGTCTCAAAGACAATCGGATAATCAGGGTTGAAATCGGAGAAGGCAGCTACAAGCCCTATTATCTTAAATCCAAAGGCATGAAACCCGGCGGTGTATATGTCAGACAGGGGGCATCAAGCGCTCAGGCTTCTTTTGACCAGATTCGCAGAATGATAAAGCTGTCAGATGGAGATACCTTTGAAGAAATGCGCACAGTTACGCAGGATTTGTCTTTTGATGAAGCAAAACACACGTTTGAGCGATATGGCATGGATTTTACCGAAGATAAATATATTGCATTAGGTCTTAGGAATATTAATGACGACCAATATACCAATCTGGCTCTGATTCTGTCTGACCAATGCCCGCAGACTGTAAAAATCGCTGTGTTTGGTGATGATAATAATACTGTTTTCAAGGACGCAAAAGAATTTGGCGGCTCAATTTTCAGGTAGCTTAATGACAGCTATGATTATTTGTCCTTATGCAATCGTACAACGGCCACATTCAAAGGATTAGAACGGATTGAAAAATCCGACTATCCAAAGGCAGCGCTTCGCGAAGCACTGCTTAATGCTCTGGTTCATCGCGATTACAGCTACAGCGGCAGCAGTATTATTAATATTAACAGCTCCTGTATGGAATTTATATCTATAGGGGGGGCTGCTGCAGGATCTTTCGGCGGAGGATATACGCAGCGGAATTTCACAGCCTCGTAACAGCAGACTTGCAGAAATCTTTCACAGGCTGAAGCTGATAGAGTCTTACGGCACCGGTATCCGTAAAATTTACACCCTTTATAAGGAATGTGGTGTGCAGCCCCGCATCGAGGTAACACATAATACCTTTAAGCTGGTTCTTCCTAATATGAATATAACCGCGGATAATGTCGAAACAGCGGCGGCAGCTGCTGACTCTTTTACAATTACACCGCAGATTAAAACAGTGATGGATTATCTGGCAGAGTACGGCGAGCTGACTGACGAGGAGCTTCAGGAGCTGCTGAACATAAAAAAAACAAGAGCTTATCTGATTGCACGCGATATGAATAAGAATGGTCTAATCGATATTATCGGCAGGGGCAAAGATAAGCGGTACAGGCTAAAAAACAGAAGTACTGCAGGGTAAAATTCAAGATGCTGACTGATTTTGCCTTGTCTATACAAATGCAGTAATATGACCGTTAAAAAAATAGCAAGGCTCTTATGAGCAGGCAGGAGCTTGAAAACAAAATTGCAGCATTACGGTATGATGTACGATTTTGATATGGTGGCAATGGAAACCGTAAACAACAAATATCTTGGCAGAGGTACATCTCTGTAGTGTGCAGAAGAAACACAGGAGAAATTGATGAAAAGGTTGTTGAGCTGATAAAGACCCGGCACGAAAAAGAAATTGTTACAGGCAAAGAATTTATGGAAATTCTCAATAAATAGCATTTATAAATAGATAAAATATTAGCTTAAACTTGATATTTTTAAGCAAATAGGATAAAATATTAGCTATGATAACCATTGAACAAAAAACACCTAAAGAAATACAAACAGATATTGCGCTGCGTATTAAAGACATACGAAAGCGCCGAAAGCTTTCACAGCAAAGACTTGCCGAAAAATCAGGCGTGAGCCTCGGCTCTGTCAAACGCTTTGAAAACACAGGAGAGATTTCGCTGAAATCTCTGATTAAAATTGCCCTTGCCTTGGAAATAGACGATGAGATTTCAGGGCTTTTTGCAGAGGTGCCATTCTTATCTATAGAGGAAATTATCAATGAACAGAAATAAACAGCTAAAAGTTAATTATGCAGGGAAACCCGTAGGCACACTGGCACTTTACAAAAAACATATTGCGGCTTTTCAGTACAGCGAGGAGTGGCTTGCTGACGGATTTTCAATCAGCCCGTTTTCTCTGCCTCTTTGCGCCAAAGTTTTCCTCCCCGAAATTCTGCCTTTTGACGGGCTGTTCGGAGTTTTTTCCGACAGCCTTCCCGATGGCTGGGGCAGACTGCTGACAGACCGCCTGCTTCTAAAAAACCATATCAATCCGGCAGAAACCGAGAGCCTTGACAGACTTGCGGTTATAGGGAGCTCAGGTATGGGCGCGCTTGAGTATGTGCCGGAATATAAACTGGCAGGAGATAAAATATCAGGCGACTTAGACTATATTGCAGGTGAATGCAGCAGGCTTCTTGCTACCGAATATACCGAAAACCTTGATGAGCTTTTCATCCTCGGTGGCTCCTCCGGTGGTGCAAGACCTAAAATTCTTACCGAGATTGAAGGAGAGCCATGGATTATAAAGTTCCCGGCATCTGAGGACAGCGAAAAAATCGGCAGGCAGGAGTATGACTATGCTGTTTGTGCAGGTAAATGCGGAATTAAAATGACCGAAACCAGACTTTTCGCGTCAAATAAGTGCGAAGGGTATTTTGGAACCAGACGGTTTGACAGACGAATTTCAAAGGATGGGACTATGGAAAAAATTCATATGATTTCATCCTCAGGGCTTCTGGAAACTTCTCATCGTGATCTGGCGCTTGACTATGATATCCTGATGAAAGCAACCCTGAAGCTGACAAATGACTTTAACGAAGTTGAGAAGTTATACAGACTTATGTGTTTTAATGTGTTTGCCCATAATCGCGATGACCATGCCAAGAATTTCAGTTTTCTTTATGACTGCGATGAAAGCAGATGGGTGCTTTCACCTGCATATGATCTGACATACAGCAATTCTCTGTGGGGAGAGCACGCAACAAGTGTACATGGGAACGGAAACAACCCGAAAGAGGAAGATATGCTTGCAGTTTCTGATATGATTGGTATGGATAAATCTCATGCTGAAAAAATCATAAGGAATATAAAAAGTTGCGTTATGGAAATGCTTGGGGAATACCTCAAATAACCGCCCGGCATTTCCTTAGTATCTGCAGCGGTACATTGCAGTGCCGCCCTCCATTATCTCAAATCCGTGCTTTTCATAAAACGGCACATTCTTTTTATCCTCAGGCATAAGCTCTATATACAGAAAATCCCTGTATTTCTCTTTTACTCTCTCCAGCAGGTTTTTGGCAATACCACGCCCCTGATAATCAGGACGCACCAGCAGATAGTGCATATATGCGACCATCTCTGTATCATCCAGCACACGCACAAGACCTGTGAGCTTCTTGCCATCCCATGCAGTTATTACAGTATCCGAATTCATAAGCGCTTTGTGCAGACGCTCAGGATAGTTTCCGGATATCCAGCCTGCAGATTTGAACAGCGCTTCTGTCTGATCCTGTGTGAAAATTTTTTCTTCCGTATATCTTATCATTCCGATGCTCCTCTCTGTTTATCGTCTGTGATCGCATTTCTGGCACTGAGTCATGCGGTGTTCCGGGTCTTCCTTGTAAAAAACATCTGACCATCTGCATATGCTTTGAAGAATAGGAACAACCGACTGTCCTTTTTCTGTCAGCGAATATTCAACGCGCGGGGGTATTTCATCAAAAGATCTGCGGCTGACTATATTATCGGCTATGAGTTCTTTGAGAGTAGAGGCAAGTACCGCATCCGTAATATTGCTCATTTCCTTTCGCAGCCTGCTGTATCTGAGAGAGCTGTATGCGGCAAGCACACAGATAATTCTTGATTTCCATTTGCCTCCGAATATTTTAAGTCCGTATTCAAGAGGACATCGTATGTCCTGTTCCAGTTTGTGTTTGTACATAAATTAAACCTCCTTAACAAGGATTATATCAGCCGCCTGTATTTTTACAAGTTACTATTAAATTTATTAGCAGCTAATAAATTGCCTTATATCTTTTTTTATTTAAGCGGTGTGAATATAATGTGGGTGTATTAAAGATTTATTTACGGAGGTAACCAGAAATGAAAGTAAAAGCATATCTTGAAATTACAATGAAAATCGCAGATGCAGACAGAGCTGCGGCAGCAAAGGTATACAGTGATTACAGAGAACCTTTTTTAACACAGATCAAAGGTGCAATGACAAAGGAACTGCTTGTAAGAGATGAGGACGTGCAGGTTCTTCACGGCTTTGACAGTACAGACAGCGCCAAAGATTACCTTGACAGCCGTATGTTCAAAGAAGACGTGTTTACAGGGCTAAAACCACTGTGGTCAGGCGAGCCCGAAGTAAGAATTTACGAGGCAGTATAAAAAAGGAAAATATATAAGGCAGGCACTTTAACCGGTGTCTGCCTTTGTCAAATTTATCTGCTGCGAATATCCTTTGCCTGCTTTGCCTCGTCATGGGGAACAACGCTTCCGGCTGTTTTTATCAGATCTACAGTCTTATCTGTTGTTGTAAGCGTAAACCCGATACCTGCCGCATCATCTGTCCAAAACAGGATTCTGCTGCCGTCCGACAGGGTGTAGATCGTGCCGCTGCTGCCGTTAATATCTGCATCCTCTTCACTTTTGATGTTTTCAAAGGTAATCTGTCCGCCCTCGCCTGCTGTCTGATAAATATATCGAAGCTCGCTGCCGCTCCTGTTTTCATATATTACAGTCTGCATTCTGCCGTCATGCTCCGAAACAAAAATTTCGCTGTAGCCGTCAGGGACGTATTCCGGATAGTAGTACCCAAGCGTCAGCTCTGCATCATCCGTCTTGGCAAAATCAACCTCTGCAGTCTGCCCGTAATCTGTTTTTTTCATTTCAATATGCGCAGTTACAGCGGCAAATGCCGTAGCCGCAAGTACCGCAACAAGCGCTGCGGCAACAAGCCCTATGCGCAGTGAACGTTTTCTTTTGTATTGCATTATATGATCTCCTTTCTGAGCCCTGCAGGCCTTGAGAAGATCGTTATAAATAGCTTCATCAGCTTCTTTTGAAATGGTTATGCTGTCCATTTCCTTTGTATATTTTTCAAAATACTTATCTGTCATTTATTCTTCCTCCAGCCTGTTTTTAAGATGTTTTCGCGCTCTCTCAAGCCTTGAGGTTACGGCGGATCTGCTTATTTTCTGCAGCTTGGCAATCTCTGCCGTAGAATAGCCCTCATAATAGTAGAGGTAGATAACTGTTCGCTCTTTCACAGAAAGCGACATTACCGCATCGGTAATTTCAAAAGAGCTGCCGGAAGCATATGGCATATCTTCGGGAAGGCTTTCTTCTGAATGACGTTTGTAAAACCTTAATCTGTCTCTGCAGAGGTTTGCAGTAACCGTCATAAGCCACGCCCGTTCTCTGCCCTCACAAACATCGTCTCTGTTTTGTATGAGGCGCATGAATACATCATGGCAGATATCCTCTGCCTCATTTGCGGAATGCATATATGTCAGCGCAAGTCGGTACACTGAATTTTTGTGCTCATTGTAAATCTGTGAAATGTCCAATATTATACCTCGCTTTTGAGTACTCATATATATAACGAACAAGCCTTCGCATTTGTCCCGCGTAAATTCAAAAAACATACAATAAAAATGCCGGATACAGAGCTGCATCGTCTGAATCCGGCAGGAAAAGTTTTATCAAAACTATTTATGTGATTTAGGCGCTCGTTTGCGGACAGTCAGCGCCAGATCCTGAAAGGTTCTTCCCAGCTTGTCATCTTTGGCAACCAGAAGCAGGTCTCTGTCCATATTGTTTAATGCGTGCAGAACTGCCGCATATATCCCGATTGCCACCGACGGATCACCTTTTTCGACTTTCCATAGAGTAGCCCGGCTTATATCCGCCCGTTCTGCAACCAGTGCTGTTGACAGGCTCCTGCGAAGCCTTGCAAGCTTTATCTGTTCTCCCATTGTCTCCAGTATCTGCTGCGTTGCAGGAAGAATTGCAACTGCTTTTTTACCCATATAATCAACTCCTTAACGCTTATAATTATATACAATAACAGTCAATAATTATAAACATTATAACCGATTCAACTATAGCCGGCAACTCAAATCAGCTGCTGTCATTTATTAGTCTTACCCACAAAAAACTGCCGGCAGTCAGTTTTCTTCACAGCGCTTCATTGCTTAAACATAAATTTCAGCCTCTGCAAACAGCGCAGCTTTGCCGCGAAGAACAGTACGCTCTCCGGTGCAGCTGCAATACAGCACACCGCCACGGGCTGATGCCTGATACGCCTTAAACTCCGTTTTCCCTGTTTGCCCTGCCCAATAAGGAATGACATGGCAATGTCCACGCCCGCAGACCGGATCTTCTGCCACATTGCATTTCGGTGCAAAGCTGCGGGTCACGCAATCATACTCGCGGCCCCGTGCGGTGATGTGAAAACACACGCCATCCATCTGCCTGATTAAATTCTGATTTGGTTGCACATTGCGCACCTGTTCCTCGTTTTCCAAAATGCAGACCATATCGGCACCATAGTAAGCCGCAGCAGGTTTTACACCCAGCGCCTCTATCATCTGCCTTGTAACCGGAACAGGCTTTAATTGAAAAGACGGAAAATCCATCACCAGCAGATCCTCCTGCTTTTCCACGCACAGGCGGCCGCTGAGCGTATCAAATGCCACGGTTTTAAGACCCGGTTCGATAAAACGGGTAATGACATAGGCAGTCGCCAAAGTAGCATGACCGCAAAGCTCCACCTCGCCGCCGGGCGTGAACCAGCGCAGATGATATGCGTCTCCCTCTTTTACCGCAAAGGCAGTTTCGGAGAGATTGTTTTCCATGGCAATATTCTGCAGGGTGCAGTCATCCGGCCATTTGCCCATTACACAGACGGCAGCGGGATTGCCTGCAAAAACTTTTTCGGTAAACGCATCAACAATATATTGTTTCATAACAGCCTCCTTATTTTCTTCGATTGGAAAGGTATTCGCTGACTAATTGAATACACTCAGGGAAACTCTCCCGGCACAAGCCTATACGAATATACTCATCCGAATTTTCCAACACCGAGGACGGCACAATCAGAACACCTGTATGTTCCAGAACCTCCATGCAGAAATTCATGGCACTCTGACTGCCCGGCAGCTTCACATAAGCCATCGTCGCGCCCTTGGGCGGCACATAGGCAAAAATATCTGTGTGCTGCTGCACAAACTGTTCCAGCAAGGCAGCGTTTTTCCGCACGATTGCATTATTGCGCCGCATGATGGTATCCCTCTTATTAAGCAGCTCACCTGCAATCCACTGACACGGCAGATTAGAACAAGTGCTGGTGAAATGACGGTAAGCCAGCAGCTTGTGCATGAGCTCCGGGCTTTTTGTTGCTACCCAGCCCAGCCGAAGCCCCGGCGCAGCAAAGGTTTTGGAGAAGCTGCCCAGCGCAACAGTATTTTCATACAAATCTGCAAAAGAAGCATCCGAACAGCTTTCGTCCATGCGGAGAAAACGGTACACCTCGTCTGCAATCAGATAAAGATTACGTTCCCGACACAGTGCTGCAATCGAAGCCATTTCATCATCTGTCAAGCAGGCTCCTGTCGGATTATGCGGATAATTCAAAATCAGCAAACGGGTTTTCGGGGTAATTTTTGTTTTCAGCATTTCCGGATCAAACGCCCATTTTTCTTCAAACCCGGGGCGATATTCGATGATGGAACAGCCAATCTCCTTCGCAATGACAGAAAGTGACTGGTATGACGGTATTTGCACTACAATCTCGTCACCCGGTTTCAGCAGGGCGCGCATAGTGACATAGATCGTTTCCTCGCCACCGTTCATCATCGCAATTTGATCGGGAGTAACGGTTTCATAGAGTGCGGACAGCTTCTCTCGCAGCGGCAGATACCCTTTTCCCAACACATAACCCAACGGCTCGTCTGCATATTGGAGAAAATCGGGCTCCACTTCTTTCAGTGACAGGGGCTCCGGATCGGAACTGCCCATCATGTATTTTGCTTTTGGTTCATATTCGGTGAAATAGGCATCCACCAGAAAACTGCTCATATCCATTTTTATCACTAATTCCTTTCGCTTATTCTCTGCTTTGAAAACCGGTAAATGCAGCAAGCAGTAACAATGCACCAGATCGATATGTACCCTCCCGCAACAGGGACGCACAATCCCCCGGCTACCGCTGAAAATTTTTCAAAGCATCTTGTAATCGTGCTGGTATTAGTATATATTTAATCTTGCAATAAGTAAAATTGATATTTTTTATTTGAATATGCAGAAAGGTTATTTGAACAATGCAAAGATACATTGCACTTCTGAAAGTAATTGAGGTGGGCAGCTTCACAAAAGCAGCAGAGCTGCTGGGCTATACGCAGCCCGCGCTTAGCCAGATGGTTGCATCATTAGAAAGGGAATTGTCTGTCAAGATTCTGTACCGTTCCCGTTATGGAATCCGCTTGACGCCAGAGGGAGAACAGCTATATCCGGCTATCAGAAACTCGGTGCTGCAATATGAAGTCATGCGCACTGCAGCAGATGAGATCCGAGGACTTGACTCCGGTATTGTGCGGATTGGGACGGTTTCCAGCGTGTCGTGTCACTGGCTGCCGGAGGTCATTCGCGCGTTCTGGCAGGAGCATCCGAATATTCAAATCGTGCTGCATCAGGGAGACTATACCAGTATTCCGGAATGGGTGCGTACAGGGGCAGTAGACTTTGGTTTTGTTAATCCTCATGCAGTCAGGGGCATGGAGACAACGGTAATTAAGTCCGGTGAGTTCCGTGCCGTGCTGCCGAAAAATCATCCTCTGTCCAATAAAGAGTCATTGCTATTGAAGGATCTTGCGGATGAACCGTTTCTGCTTCTGGAAGAAGGCTCGTACAGCGAACCGCTGGAAGCATTTCGGGCAGCAGACATCACACCGGACATCAGACTGCGTGTTCACGATGATTATTCCATTCTGTCTATGGTTGAGCAGGGATTGGGCGTTTCCATCCTGACAGAACTTGTGCTGCATAAGACAAACTATGATGTGGTGGTGCTGCCTATTGAACCTGCAATTATCCGAACTATGAGTATCGTTACAAAGGACAGAAACACATTACCGCTGGCAAGTAAAGAATTTATTCGCTGCCTGATGGAGTACCGAGATATGTTTTAGGCTGATTTTCAGCAGCAGCGATAATATCTGCGGGATAAAGCTGCATCTGATAAAAAGCTGTCAGAATAACTGCGGGAACAATAACAGGCAGCATTGCAGCCGAAAAAAGAAGCGGCTTTTTCAGATTTCTCATTCTGCCACCTCTTTTCCGTATATCTCAACGCAGTAACCCTTGTGGCTGCATTCCGGGCATTTCAGCTTTCGGGTCGCAGGTGTATGCGCCGCAAAAATTGCTTCTTTGATCCCCGGCCTGAAAACCTTATGGCATTCCGGACAGATATACAGAGTTCTTTTGAAATAGTACATTGAGATCCATACACCCAAAGCAATTATAACGGGGAGTCCCGCCACAAACGGCCACCATATACCTTTTGAAATCCATATAACAAGAGTTCCGATTTCGATTATGTCCATTATTACCCCAAGTACGAGCATTACCGCATGTACCTTGCGCAGTTTTTTTCTGTTTTCCATAATATCGGCTATATCACCTATGGAGTCTGTAGAGAAATCGCCGGTGAGCCTCATTCCTTTTTTCAGCTCAGAAATAAGGGCAAGCTTTTTCCGATTTTCTTCTATTTCTCCCTGCAGTGCTATCTCCTGCTGCTGCAGGATTAGCGATATAACATGTTCCGGATGAGCTTCTTCAAGAATTTCTCTGATAGAGTCTATAGAAATGCCAAGGCTTCTGAGGAAGCATATGGTTTTCATTTTTTTGAGGTCGTCCTCCGAGTAGAGCCGTCTGCCGCCCTCTGACAACTGGCTGGGAACAAGAATACTGCGTGAGTCATAGTACTGCACAGTTCTGACAGTTACTTCACATATTTTAGCTATTTCTCCTGTTGTATACATTGACATAGCCTTCACCTCCTTTCTGTTTGAGGTCATTATAGAGTATTACGCAGCGTAATAAGCAAGGGGTATTTATGAAATTACGGCCTGGTTCTGTATAAATTAAAACTACCGGAAAACCTTTTTGATATGATAATCTGTAATATATTCTCTGACAAAAGCCGCAGCATCTTCATCAGGCAGGACCATATATCTTTCGGGCTGTTTCATATATTCCCTGCAGGCTGTTCTGTGCTCTGTGGGAGTGCAGCCCCACCAGGATCTGAAGGTCTTGTAAAAATATTTGGGATCCGAAAACCCGCAGGCATAGGATATATCGTAATTGGGCATATCGGTAAGAAGCAGCATATGCTCAGCCTCATAGCAGCGTATGTATCCTATCATCTGGCTGTAGCTGTAAAACGCTGTTTTGCTCATAAACTGGGACAGATAATTCTCACTTATATGCTCCATCTGCGCAAGCTTGGCGACTGTTATCTTTTCTCTGAAATTTTCAATACAGTAGCCCTGAATATGATAATAGCGGTTATAGAAGTTTTCGTTTATATAGTCGTCATAATATTGATAATTGAGCCAGCAGAAATATTTGATAAACAGGGAAACAAGGCGGTCTACGGCACGCAGATCTCCCTTGCCGTATTTACCCGTGCCTGCCGAAAGCGCAGCATATGCAAGCGACAGAACTATATCCTTTACCTGCTCCATAGGCTTTTGCTGATAAGGATAGCAGTGATAGCTTTCGCAGGTAAAAAAATGATATTTGAGATCATCCCAGGGTATGCTTAGCTTTGTCAGATCAAGATTGAAAATCAGAGTGGTATTGTCAGTGTCGGAATAAAGATAATGAATATCATCAAAGTCAAGAGTAAACAGCTCCCCTTCATTCAAAACCACCTTCTGATGAGATGAAGCAATAGTAACAGAGCCGCCAAGACAGTATACAAGCTCAAGCGCATTGCTGTGATAATGAGGATAGATTCTCCCTATTTTTTGGACAGATACCTGATATGGTCTGTCATAATCTGTTTCTGTAAGTATTTCTTTAATATTCATATGTATATGATAGCTGATTCTTCGTCAAAAGCAAAGTATTTTGAGCAAAAAAGACAATGGTATTTTTCAGAATAGTATATCATAATTTTCTTAAAAGACGCAATATATTTTGTTTTTACGGAGGTAAAAAAATGAAAGAACAAAACAGCGTGCCTCAGGGCAGCATCGGACAGGACGGTGTGGCAGGATTAAAAAAACACACTATGAAGCCTTTCCAGATAGCATTCCTTCTGTTCTGCCTTGTAGCGGCAGGAGCATTCGGAATAGAGGATATGATTCCGACATCAGGTCCCGGACTTACAATAGCAATGCTGGTATTATTCGCAATTATATGGGCATACCCGATCTGCCAGATAGTATCTGAGCTGTCGGCGCTTATGCCAAGCGAGGGCGGCATCTATGTATGGGTAAAAGAAGCCTTTGGAGAATTCTGGGGATTCTGTATGGGCTGGTGGGGCACCATATCCATATATCTGTCATCGGCAACTTATGTTGTGCTGATTGTAGGCTATGCCGCAGACTTCATCCCGATATTAAATGATCCGTTTGTCTCATTTATAGTTAAGTTTGGAATAATAGCTTTCTTTGTAATAATCAACCTGATGGGACTCAAAGAAGTAGGTATGGTAAGCACAATACTTTCAGTGCTGATACTTGTAGCCTTTACAACAGTTACAATCGTAGGCTTCTGCAACTGGGAATACAATCCTGTAGAGCCGTTTACACCGGAGGGACAATCAATAATAGACAGCCTCGGAGGCAGCATATGCCTTGTAATCTGGATGTACTGCGGATATGAATGCGTGTCAAATATGGCAGGCGAACTTGAAAACCCCGAAGTTATTCCTAAAGGCTTCAAACTGGCAATGCCGCTCATAGCTCTGAGCTACATACTTCCTACAGTAGCAGGGCTTGTATCTGTAGGTCCGTGGGAAGAATGGGGTACCGAAGGTCTTGGCTACGGCGATGTGCTTACACAGTGCATGGGCTACGGCTGGGGCGTTGCATTCCTTGTAATTGCAATAGCTTCACAGGCTGCAATATTCAACTCATACATAGCGGCAGGCTCAAGAGGCTTTTTTGTAATGGCAGACGACCATCTGTGCCCTAACTTCTTAGTTAAGGTCTCCAAAAAAAGAGGCGTTCCTGCGCTGGCAATACTGCTGCTTGGAGCATTCTCGGTAGTAATGATGAATTTTAACTTCGAAACACTTGTAACAATACTTACACCTCTGGCGCTGATGGTATATGTAATACTCGGGCTGGCACTTCTCAAGATAAGAAAAATGTATCCTGTGGAAGAAAGAAGCTGCTGGTATATCAAAGGCTGCAAAGGCAAGATTACGCTGATTGCAATACTTCCTATGGTAATAGCAGTCATCGGTCTGCTGGTAAACGGCACGGAATACTTCCTGCTGGGATTTATATCAATAGGCTCTGCCGTTGTATTCTATATATTATTCAAGTGGCTGTATGGAGGAATGTACAAAATCGATCCGGTCAAATACCCTATCAACCCTAAAACCAGAATGGCAAAAGGCGATCTGCAGAGATTCGGTGCATACATACTTGCATTCGGGCTGTATGCTGTAGTGGGCAGTCTGTTCCTGACATGGTACGAGGGCGACTGGGGCCCTGAATACTATCTTGAACTTTACGGAAGCGGACTTACAAGCAACTTCTGGCTTATGATAAGCGTGGCAAGATGGGGAGGCGTTATAGCTGCCGTACTGGGAGCTGTACTGCTTGCAGCAGGAAAGAAAAAGGATCCGGTAAATTAAAAAAGGACAAAAATTATGAAAGCAGATTTAATATTATTTAATGGGAAAATATACAAAAGCAACAAAGCAAAAGAATATGCGGAGGCTGTCTGCATCAAAGACAGGAAATTCATATGTGTGGGAACATCTGAGGAATGTCTTAAACACAAAACAGCAGAAACAAAAGTGATAGACCTTGGGGGCAGACTTGTTCTCCCCGGCCTTATAGACGGGCATACCCACCCTGAAACAATCGCAAAGAGCAGGTGGAGAGTCCGGATGCCGGAGTTTGATGACAGGAATGAGCTTCTGTCATGGGTCAAATCGTACTGTGACGGGCATTCGAAAGAAGAAGTTCCGTTTTTCTTCGGGGAATGCTACCCGCCTACAATGTTTGACAAAAACGGCCCAAAAAAAGAATGGCTTGACGAATATGTATCGGACAGACCCGTAAGGCTTCAGGACTTTACGGATCATGCCTGCTGGTACAATTCAAAGGCTCTTGAGCTTATGGAAATCAGCAGGGATACTCCCGAAACAGGCACCGCTCCGTTTTTTGTAAGAGATGAATCAGGCGAGCCTACAGGCTGGGTGCAGGAGCCGCTGCCCGGTTCAGCTGTTGAGGAGAAGCTTTATGACAATCTCGGCTGGCATCCTCCGACAGAAGTCACCGAAGCAACCATTGCCCCTTTCCTTGATTTTTTAAGAGACAAGGGCGTTACGGCAATACTTGACGGAATTACCGAGGGCGAAGAGGCAATGAAGCTTTTTTACGATATGGACAAAGCAGGCAGACTCAATATGTATTATGAGGGCACCTGTCTGCTGGAATCCTATGACAGGCTTGACGAGTGTATTGCCACACTCAAAGACTGGCAGAGCAAATATACAAATGAACACGTAAGACTTCATACTGTGAAATTTTTCTTAGACGGAACAAATGAAATGGGCAACAGCGCCTCACTGGAACCGCTGCACAACGATCCGTCCGGTACCAATTACGGCGAAATCAATATGAGCGAGGCGGAGCTTACAGATACGCTGCTGAGATTAAACAGAGAAAAAACAGATCTGCATATACACGTTGTATGCGACAGAGGCTTCCGTACAGCCTGCAATGCCTACGAGGCTGCAAAGAAAAAGGCTTTAGAGCAGGGCGAAAGCTGGGATATATTTATGGAGCTTGCTCACTGCGAGCTGGTTCACCCTGACGATATGGCAAGGCCTGCAGAGCTTGGCATTATTATCAATTGGAGCTGCCACTGGGCAGGCGGGTATTTCGGAGAAGCCGGCATCGGCTATCTTGGACAGAAACGCTGGAATACAATGTATGACTTCACAAAGATGCTTGAAACCGGAGCAACCGTTACTTACAGCAGTGACGTCATAGGTATGTGCGAGGAGCACAGAGGCAACCCCTGGTTTGGTATGGAAATCTCTGCAACGAGGATTGACCTTGATGACCCTTTGAATCCCGAAAAATATCCGGGAGGCGTCAGACCGCCAATCAGCGCAAGACTGACTCCGCAGCAGCTGGTTGACGGATATACAAGAGCAGGTGCAGTGCCGTTCAGAATGGAAGATGTGACAGGAACTATTGAAGATGGTAAATATGCCAATCTGATAGTTTTAGACAGGAATCTGTTTGAGATACCGCTTACGGAAATCCATACGATAGACCCCGATATAGTTGTGTTTGAAGGTAAAATTGTCAAGGGAGAAACAGCTTGAACAAGGAACATATATTACCTGAGCCGGAGTTTGAAAAGCTGTTCACGGCAACCGTAGAACCGGGAGATGAATATGCACTTGGAGAAACAGGCAAAGGCTACAGCGAGATAACACCTGTAACCGGGGGCGCCGTTGCCGGTGCCGTAAACGGCACGATATTGCCATTTGGCGGTGACTGGGGACTTCTGCACAGCGATACCGTAAACCTGCCTGACACAAAATATGTTATCAGGACAGATGATGAGGCATATATTTCCGTCGAATGTACAGGCATACTCGATATGGATTATGACACTATGGTGGCTGTAAGCGAGGGAAAAGATATGAATCCTGCAGAATACTATTTCAGACACAGTATCAGATTTACCGCAGGCGATGAGAAGTATCTTTGGCTCAACAGAATAGTGGCCTTTGGAATTGCTATGATAACTCCTGATAACAATGTGTATACTGAGGTATACAGGCTGAAGCAGGGATAAGTAAATAACGGAAATAAGGTAAAGACACTCCTGATGATGGGGTGTCTTTGCTTTGCAAAATCCACTTGTTATTTACTGATGAAAAACATATAATAAAGGAAAAGGAAGGAGGTGGCCGGAATGTCTGCAAAGCGATTAGATGAACTGCTAAAAGAATTACTCTTTAACATTGAAGATGTTATAAAGTCTGATTTATCGGAAGTCATACTTTACGGCTCTTATGCAAGAGGCGATTTTGATGAAGAGTCCGATATTGATATTGCTGTGATTGTAGACAGCAGCAGAGAGCTTCTTCGGAAGTATCGTAAGAGACTGGTTGAAATTATGAGCAATGCAAGTCTTGAATATGACGTTGTTGTTAATATTTCCTGCATACCTCTTAAAGACTTTGAAGAATACAAGGAAGTGCTCCCTTATTACAGAAACATTGACAGTGAAGGGGTGAGAATAGTTGCATAACGAGAAAAATAAAGCCCTTGCACTCTATAGACTGGATAGAGCGAAAGAACTTATAGCTGATGCCTGGAATTTATATAATACAGGAAGCTACAAAAGTGCAAACAACAGGGCGTACTATTCGATTTTCCATGCTATGAGGGCAGTTCTTGCACTGGACGAGGTTGACTTCAAAAAACATTCAGGAGTTATTCAGTATTTTCAGAGGGAATATATTAAAACAGGAATTTTTGAAAAAAGTTGTTCCACCATAATTATGAGTGCCAGCGAGATTAGAAATGCCAGTGACTATGATGATTTTTATCTTGCTTCTGCTGAAGAGGCACAGGAACAGATTGATAATGCTGTGGCTTTCGCAGGCGTGATTGAAGAATACCTGAACAATGCACTTGACAAGTAAATAACGGAAACAATGCAAGAGGCTGTCGCATTAGGTTAAAATCTAATGGCGACAAGCCCTTTTCTCTTGCTGCCG